>JAPULD010000222.1 GCA_027295365.1 Planctomycetota bacterium | reverse complement strand
TACTTTGGCTCCAGCCACAGCCACAGACCGCTCCCCGTAAGGAAGAGCAAGCCGCCTGATACCACCGGCATCACCCAGTCGTGAAACCACTGTGCGATGAACGTGCCATCGTGAATCGTTTCGATCAGATCCGATCGTCGGTAATTCTGGCCGAGGATCTCCCCCGTCACGGCATCCACCTGAATTTCGTAATACGAATTCGATCGGACCTTGAAGACGCGTTTGTTGGGGCGAAAATCCACCCGATTCACATCGTCCAGCGACTGGAGCTCCGGATGGTCCAGGGCAAAGACGATGCTGAAAAGTTCCTGATTCGTGATGAAGCTTTCAAGCCCGCCTTCGGAGCCCACGATCGTGGGGGGCTGGATCCAGTTGTAGTCCTTCTTTAACAGCAGCAGAAAACCCGTCACGCTGGTGACGGCCAAGATGATGGCGAGACTGATCCCGGTCCACTTGTGCGTGGTCCAGAAGAACTTGAATGTCTTCATACATTCCTCCGGCTGGGGCCGGGCCAATGGGTCGATGCTGGGGTGAAAAATGGTAGCAAGACGGTTCGGGGCATCAAGAGGCCTGAAAAATCAGGAGTTGAAACAATTATCGAGATGTCATGTCATCCAGATCAAGGATTGAATCGTCCCTGAAGTGAATTTCACATTATGGGAGCCTCATCATGACTTTCTTGAAAAAAAACATGTGTCTTGGCATCACCGCTCTTGGCTTGATCTTCCTCACTGGATGCATTGAACGCAAGGAGCATCTGACCATCCGTGAGGACGGAAGCGTCAAGATCGAGGTCGAGCACACCTCGAATTCCTGGGACGAGATGTACATGGGTGATGCCTGGCCACGTCTCGAGGCGGGCTGGCTGGCGCTGGATGATTCCAGGCGTGAAGACGATGGAACCGAATCCTTCACGCTCAAGGCCGAGGCGATCTTCCCGCCTGATCTCGAATTGCCATCGCATTATGAAATCGACAAGGATCCATTCCCGGGAACATCGACCCGATTTCCGACGCAGCTACTCATTGAGCGGAGACGCGATGGATTGTATTACCACTTCAAGCGAACCTACCTGCCTCGAGAGTGGGCCTACATCGGGAAAATTCGAGAGGAGATCGAGGCGCGGTTTCAGGAAGATGAGGAGGAGTTCGATTCAGCCCGCGAATTTGCGATGCAAACACTGGAACCAGTGATCGCTCAATCCGAGCAGCAGAGGGAGATGGAAATGATCAAGGCCCTCACGGAATTCGAGACGATCAAGCTTGAGCATTTTACGCAACGTGCCCTGCATGATGCAGTCCCGAAGGCCCCGCAAGATGTGTTCCTCATCGCCAGACAGACGCTCCGCGAGCAGGCGGCATTGATCGATTTCGATCGCATCGCCCAACTCCTGGCTCAGCCTGATGACGAGATGCGAGAGCGGATGCTGGAGGATGAAGTCAGGGAGTATGAGCAACGAACCACCAATGCTCTTGAAATGGCCCTGTTGGGGCGGGGGAGGCTCGGTGGCTCGGAAGTTCGCGCGTTCTTTACGCGTCTGGAGTGGCATCGGGAGTACTACCGCATCACCGAGGAGCTGGCCGACGACGTGTTCATGATCACCGTGGCGATGCCGGGGGAGATCGTCGCCCACAACGCAGATGATCTCGACGGGAACGAAGTGACCTGGGAATTGAGTGGCGATCAGTTCCGGGATCGCGAAGTGACGCTGATGGTGACATCCCGCGTTCGTTGAGAGATAATGGATGTACTCCCTGGTCGAGTGACGTCATGAATACCTCCCTCGAATCTGACGCCCTGGCGATATTCCAGCGACACCGTCGTGAGGTGTATCGCTGGGCGTTTCGTGTGCTTGGCAACCATCACGATACGCTGGATGTGACCCAGGATGTGTTCCTGAAGTGGATTGAGAAAATGCAGATCGTGCCCCCGGTCAATGCCAGGGCATGGCTCCGGACCGTCACGACCAACCGCGCGATCGATCTGCTCAGGTCGAAGAAGCATCGGGTGTCTTCATCGCACGAGCCGGATCGAATTGAGAATCAACCTGAGAATTATACCGATCGGCAGGCATTGAGGCATGAGATCGCACACGCGATGGAGCAACTCAGCGAGCAGCAGCGGGCCGTGCTCATCGCCAAGGTGTATGACGGGATGACGTTCGCGGCGATCGGTGAGGAATTGGACATCGCCATTCCGACCGCCAAGACGCATTACCTGAGGGCTCTGCGAGTGGTGCGCGAAAAGATTTCACAGGATTGGCTGGTCGAGGGTGATGCTTGATCGGGGGAAAAAGGAAACATTATGAACACTGATCACATGAATCGACAGGAACTGAATGATGCCATGGCGGACTATCTTGGGGGTGAATTGCCGCCCGATCAGGTAGTTCGTTTCGAGCTCAGTCTTAAAGAGCATCCCGATCTTGCGTCGGAGGTTCACGAGCTTGCAAAGGCTCTGAAAGCGATGCACGCTCTGGAACCAGAGACTAAAGCTACAAATGATTCAAAGCCAAGCTCGCTTCAGTGGGGTAAGGGCCACTTTGTTCGCCTGGCCGCGATGATCACGCTGGCGTTTTTCATCGGGTACATCGTGCGAGGCCTGGATCAGGGCGTGAATCCGGGGGCGAATCCGGGAGCGCCTTCACCAACGGAACGAGTCGGGGAGGAAACCGGCCCTTCGGACACACCTCGAATCCAATCCGACGAATCGTTCGGTACCCGGTATGCCACGGAATTCCTCGCCGATGGCAGGCGAAGCGGTCTCAGCCGCTCGCTCATCGCCTATGCCCGGGCGACGAGGAAAAACAGCACCAAAGAATGACGTCCGGCCGATGACATCGGGATCACCATCGAAAGGGAATTCGATGCCGAACTCGGATGAGAATCGTTGGGGGATGATGTGGGCGACGTTCACGGTGCGATGGGTGCTGGGGCTCATCTTCTTCATGGCGGGGTGGTACAAGTGCTTCACCATGACGCCAAGGGGTCACGCCGAGCGGTTTTTCATCGGTCAGTTCAGGGGAGAGGAGCCCACCTGGATTCCCGAGTGGATGCTCTGGCCCATCGGGGTGACGATCCCGGTGGTGGAGCTGCTGGCGGGAGCTTTGGTATGTCTCGGCCTGTTTCGCAAGGCGTCGTACCTCACCCTGGCGGCGATCCTCGTCATCGTCACCTATGGCCACCTGCTGCTGGAACCGCTTTTTGACACCACGAGCCACATCTTCCCGAGGCTTGTATTGCTGATTTTTCTGTTGGTGGTGCCGATGGAGCGCGATGTGTTGTCAGGGGATCGATTGATTGGTCGGCTTGTTCGGAAGTGATAAAGTGATGTTGCGTTCGGAACGATCAGTTCGCCCCGTCACCTGGGGCAGCGTGATCGGAACGCCATCGAGCTTCATCGCGCCCAGGATCGCCATGGCCATGGCTTCGCGGCAATCGACCGGGATATCAGAGTCGTCACTGAGATCGACTTTCACGTTGGCCTGCGCTCGGATGGCCTTGACCAGGGTGGCGTTGTGCGTGCCGCCCCCGGCGAGAATGATCTCCTCGATGGGAAAGTGGACGAGACCGAACGCCTGGATCGACTCGGTGATCGCCTTGCCGATTCCAGAGCACGCACTGGCGGCAAGATCGGCCGGCGGAACCGCGTTCAGGTTCGAATCAACCCAAGCCATGGCCTCATCGCCCGTTCCCAGCGATCGCTGTTGAGATTGCAGCGATTCGAACAGCGCAAGCAATGACTTAACCAGTGAATCATGCGCTCGTCCGACACTAGCGCGACGACCTTGTTCGTCGTAGGCATAGCCGAACGCCTCTCGGGCGATCGCGTCGAGAAGCTGGTTGCAGGGACAGAGGTCGAAGCCCTGGACCTGCTGGAGTTCGGGAGGGGCCTTCGTCGGAGACGACGTGTCACGTTGCTCAGTCCGGGGCAGGAACGTGATATTGCAGAAGCCGCCCAGGTTGATGATCGCCCGGGCCGCGTCGGAGCTCCTGAACATGACCCAATCCGAAAGGGGAGTGATCGGCGCACCCTGGCCACCCGCGGCGAGATCAGCTTGACGCAAATCGGTGATCACCTGGCATTTGAATCGATGTTGGATCGGAGCCGGGTTGATGAGTTGCCATGAATAAGGCGGCTCGTGAAAAACCGTCTGGCCATGCACCACGATGAGGTCCAGATATTCATTGGGAGCGATCATGTCTCCAATGACCTTGGCGTGGAGCTCACCAAATTCGAACGCAAGCCTGGCGAATTCTCCAGAGGTCATGGGACGTTGCTGGGCTGCATTGCGGAGCGGTCCCGCCAAGTCGCCCAACGAGGCGGATTTTCCTCTCACGAGTTTGGCACGAAGATCCAAGCCTGCTCCTTCGAGACTGACGAGAGCCGCATCGAGCCCATCGAGGCTGGTGCCGGTCATGACCCCAAGGGCCAGTCGAGTTTGAGGATTCGGGAACGTCATTGACGTATGGTGGGCACTTGAGGCGTCCCTGACAAGCGAAAAGCCCGTCGATGCGTTATCCTCGGGTCTCAATAAGTCGATGTGAGTTCCGCCGGCGGACGCCCAGTGGATCCATCACGTTCCGAGATCCGAGACTCAATCCCCATGATCAAACGCATTCTCGTCACTGGCGGAGCCGGATTCCTCGGCTCTCATCTCTGCGACCGGCTCGTTAGAGCGGGACAGGATGTCATCTGTCTAGACAATTTCTTCACCAGCCAGAAATCGAATATCGAGCACCTACTCGACTGCCACAATTTCGAGCTGATCCGGCATGATGTCACGCATCCCATTTTTCTGGAGGTCGATGAGGTCTACAACCTCGCGTGTCCCGCATCGCCACCTCATTACCAGTACAACCCGATCAAGACGATCAAAACCTCGGTGCTGGGGGCGATCAACGTCCTGGGCCTGACCAAACGCGTCAACGCCAAGGTCCTTCATGCCTCGACCAGCGAAGTGTATGGAGATCCCACGGTTCATCCCCAACCTGAATCCTACCGGGGCAACGTCAATCCCATCGGTCCAAGGGCGTGTTATGACGAAGGCAAAAGAGCCGCCGAGACGTTGATGTTTGATTACCACCGGCAGAATGGCGTCAACATTCGCGTGGTCCGGATCTTCAACACGTATGGCCCCCGGATGCATCCCTATGACGGGCGCGTCGTCAGCAATTTCATCCTCCAGGCCCTCGCGGACAAGGACATCACCATTTACGGCGATGGTCAGCAGACGCGTTCGTTCTGTTTCGTCGATGATCTCATTGATGGATTTCTGAAAATGATGGGAGCCCCGGATGAATTCACGGGCCCCGTCAACCTGGGCAATCCGGGTGAATTCACCATCCGCGAACTCGCGGAGCACGTCATCGAATTGACTGGTTCGAGCTCAAAAATAGTCAAGGTGCGTGAATTGCCCGAAGACGATCCCTTGCAGCGACAGCCCGACATCACGCTGGCCCGAGAGAAACTCGATTGGGAGCCCCACATCCAGCTCAAGGAAGGCTTGGCCAAGACGATCGAATGGTTCCAGAGCGTGGATCTCTCCAAATTCAGGGCTCCGACCCCCAATTTGTGATCGTCGGGTGAATTGCTCGAATTTCGAGTTTATGAAAATCAACGCAATTCAGAGATGCCGGTAGAAATTGTGATGTCAATTGTTGCGTCCATCGTGATCGGGTTTGTCTGTCTCCAGCCGAGTCCTGTTTCGGCTGGTTTGGACTCGCTTCGAGTCGTTTCCATTGAGCCTTCGCCTCGAACGCTTCATGCCACGACGAAGGCGGACATTGTCATTCATTTCAACCAACCGGTTGATCGATCAAGCGTCACGCCTCAATCGTTCTGGGCCTTTGGGCGATGGAGTGGGCCGGTCGAAGGTGATTTCGAATTTCGAGATGGTGATTCGACCGTCGTGCTTAATCCGACGGATAATTTTTCAGCCGGTGAACAGGTCATGGTTATCCTTTCCCATGACCTGCGCGGCTCACAAGGTGATCTGTTCAGATTGAGTGGTTACAGCTTTCAATTCTGGACAAGGGCTCGACCTTCCTTGATGCAATTTGTTCAAACGGCGGTGCTCGATACCAACGCGAATCTAGTGGAATCGAGCCGCCCTTATGGGGGCATTGCTTCGGATTTGAACAACGATGGCTGGCTCGACATCACCACGGTGAACGAGGACACCGCCGACGTTCGGGTGTTTCTCAATGCGGCTGACGGCGTTGGTTCGTTCGGGGATTTTCTTCAACCCACCAATCGTGTCAATCTTCAGGCGAGTCCGTCGGAACCGAGTGATTTCAATCGCGATGGCAATGTCGATCTTTGCGTGGCGAACATTGCCGTGGGAACCATCTCGATTCTGTTGGGCCAGGGGGATGGTACTTTTGCCCCCCAACAGGAAATAACGGTCGGGGCACAACCTCGTGGCATTGCCGTACTCGATGCAGACGGCGATGGTGATATCGATATTGTGAATACGAATTTCTCGAACAACAATCTTTCCATCCTGTTCAACAATGGACAAGGCGTTTTCAGTTCACCCACATTCTTTGAAGGGGGAGCCAACGGGGAGCGATCGATTGCCGCCGGGGATATGAACGAGGATGGGATAATGGATCTGGTGGTTGGCACTTACACCAGCCAGGAAGTTCTTGTGCTGGCCGGTTTGGGCAATGGGACATTCAGTCTTGTGTCGTCACAATCCGCGGGGGGGAGCATGTGGATGCTCATGTTGGGTGACGTCAACGACGATGGTCACGAAGACGTGGCTGGCGTCAATATCTTCGATTTCATTAATGATCACGGCACGATTTTATTGGGCAGTGGAACGGGTCAATTGGCTTCGGCAACCCCTTACCCCACCGATCCGATCCCGTTGGCCACGGATCTGTGTGATCTTGATGGCGATGGCGATCTGGATTGGATCACCTCCAGTTTCAATGGCGACTGGTTTCTGTTCGAGAATGACGGCTTGGGGAATTTTACGCTCAATGAGGAATTCCTGGCCAGCGCCAACGCCTCTTGTTCGTTGCCATTCGACATGGACAACGATGGCGATCTCGATCTTGCGTTGATCGATGAAATCGCGGACACGATTCAGATCCTGATCAACAGTGGTCAGGCGGTTCCGGGAGACGTCACGGGAGACGGGGTCACCGATGTGATCGATTTGCTCGATCTGCTTGCCGCCTGGGGAGACTGTTTCCGATGCGCCACGTATCTCAACGACGACGACGTCGTCGATTTCTTCGACCTGTTGTTGATTCTGGCCAATTGGAGCTTACTCAAGAACCAAACCGGTGACCGGCCGCGGCATCGCCCATGGCGTCCCGATTCATCATCCCCGACAAAGAAAAAATGACCCGGCCAAGGCCAGGTCATGAATGCGGCTGAGAGGATTCGAACCTCCACGGGATTTTACTCCCACTAGAACCTGAATCTAGCGCGTCTGCCAGTTCCGCCACAGCCGCTCCCGGTTACGGGGAATCGGATGATAGCCATTGTGGTCTCAAATTCAATGTTACGATCTGCGACCATAATGGCAACGATTGAGGCCATTCGAGGACTTGGTCTCGTTATGGACAGGTGCCCCATGCCGCCAGCAAAGAGAGAAGATCTTCAACATCGACTTGACTGTTGAGATCAATGTCTCCAAGGCAGGGGGGTGAACAGAAGCCCCAATTCCCAAGCAATTCGAGCAGATCATCCACATCGACTTGGAGATTACCGTCAGTATCAGCAGGGCACAGAACCTGATCGATCCAGGACATATGGGGCGCGACGCGGGTTGATCCTGTCACATCTCCGTAATTGCTGAAGATGGCATCACCACTAAAATCAGCGATCAATACCCCAATGGCGGCAAGGTACCAAACGCCGCCTTCCTGGATGAAAACTCCCGAACCGCTGTCGAGGTGTGCAAGTTGAAATTCAAGTGCAAGGGGGCCTGCACTTCCGAAGACACTGTCCTGGGAATCCCCCGCGTTGTCGAAATCGCTCAGGATGAGTCCATCGTCCCAACCCGTAACAAAACTACCCAGGACATCAAGCATATTCTGGCCAGCCCGTTTCTGGCCCCCGGTACCACTCTGTTGACCGGTGTTGCCATCTCCGGTCCACCCGAATCCGACATACAGCCCGACGGCCCCGAGTTCGGACGTGCCGCGATATCGATTCGCAGGTGCGACACCTTGCACCGGAGAGTCGAGATGAACGATGGCGATGTCGTTTCCGTCGTCGGAAGGCGGTGAACTCGGATTGCCGGATGGCCAGTCGGGATGCAACGTGATCGCATCAGCCTGATAGGTCTGCCCGCCGACGACGAATCCGAGATTGGAGGTGCTGCTGAACTGATCGACGCAATGGGCTGCGGCAAGAACAAACCGGGGTGTGATGAGGGTGCCGCTGCAGACGTGATTGCCATTTGAAATCGTAATGAACTTGCCGAAGGGATCGAATTGGGAAAGGGTGGCCTGTTCCAGATACTGTGCGTCCGTGCGATCATCGCGTCGTGTCCCCGCCGGGGCGAGGCTGCAAACCAACAGGAGGATCAGAAGCTGGACGCTACGTGACCGTTGGCATGGGGTGAGGATTTGATCTTGGGTCGGCATCAAATTGGAGTGCTCGTGAGGAATTGATCATGTGTGGTTAATCGAACCTAAGGCTATTTTTGCACAATGCCAAGCCTTTTTGCCAAGTTGGCTCTATTGCAAGTATGCCAAAAGTATGGAATTGATTGAGTCATTCGTCATTGAATTTTCATTCCGACAATGAAAATCGCCTGATCCCTGATCAGGCGATTGTGGGCGGTATTTGATTCGGCAAGACGCCGTTTGAAGTCTAAAAGGGGGGTTATGCCTTGGTATCCTGCTCTTGCGGCTTGGATTCCTCGGCGGCTTCCGTGGTGATCAGCCCTCGCTTCTCCTGAACTTTCAGCTTGATTTCATCAAACAAGTCCTGATTCTCGCGAATGAACTGCTTGGCATTCTCCCGGCCCTGCCCGAGCCTGATCTCCTTGTAGCTGAACCAGGAGCCGGACTTGTTGACCACTTCATCGGCCACCGCCAGATCGATCAGGTCGCCCGAGGCGGAGATGCCCTCGTCGAACATGATGTCGAATTCCGCATCGCGGAAGGGGGGGGCGACCTTGTTCTTCACCACCCGAGCCCGAACGCGGTTGCCCACGTTCACGTCGCCATCCTTGATCGCGCCGGTACGGCGAATGTCGATGCGGACCGAGGAGTAGAACTTCAGGGCCCGGCCACCCGGGGTGGTCTCGGGGGAGCCGAACATGACGCCGATCTTCTCACGACTCGGGTTGATGAAGAGGACAGTGGTGGCGCTCTTGGCGATGGCTCCGGTGAGCTTGCGCATGGCCTGACTCATCAGCCTGGCCTGCAGGCCCACGTGGGTGGCCCCCATGTCGCCATCAATTTCCGCCTGAGGGATCAGGGCGGCCACGGAATCAATCACCACCACATCGACGGCGTTGGATCGGACCAGCAGTTCGCAGATTTCCAGGGCTTGCTCACCCGTATCAGGCTGAGAAACCAAAAGTTCATCGATATTCACACCCAGTCGTCTTGCCCAGGAGGGATCCAAGGCATGCTCGGCATCGATGAACGCAGCCACGCCACCAGTCTTCTGAGCGTTGGAGGCAATGGTGAGAGCCAGGGTCGTCTTACCTGAGGATTCAGGGCCGAAGATCTCGACCACGCGACCCCGGGGCACACCCCGTCCGCCCAGTGCGATATCGAGGCTGAGAGCACCGGTGCTGATGCCCGGGATGATATAGTCGGCCTGGCCATCCAGTCGCATGATCGACCCCTTGCCGAACATCTTTTCAATCTGTCCGAGAGCCCTTTCCAGGGCCTGAAGGCGTCCCTTGTCCTCAGTGATGACATTGGCCATGGGGGGATCCTTTTTTGCGCGTCCCGAAGAGGATTTCGCCGCCTTGGAGGGAGATCCGGTTTTCGTTCCGGGGGCGGTTCCGTTTGCCGTCGCTGTCACCATAGCTGCACCCTTTCTGTAGGTCAATGTTCGGTATTCGTCAGGATGCACAAATTGTCGTCATCGTCAAGTGATGTTCGGTATAAATTTGGGTTAATTGTGGTAATTATATACTTGACTCATCGGGATTATTAGCCATAATAAGGGTATGGAAACCACCCCATACACCGAAATTCACACTCCAGAGACTCTAATCGGGGCTGTTCGTTTCTTCGCCGACGAGGATAAATGCTTCGAGTACGTCTGCGCCATAAAGTGGCCGGGAGGCGAAGTCTGCTGCCCCGAGTGTGGAACGATCAGTGTTGGGAAGATCAAGAGCCGCAGGCTGTTCCAGTGCCGGGAGAAGCAGTGCCGCAAGCAGTTCTCGGCCAAGGTCGGGACGATCTTCGAGGACTCGCCCCTGCCACTGAGCAAGTGGCTGGTGGCCGTCTGGTGCATAGTCAATGCCAGGAACGGTGTCAGTTCATGCGAGTTGGCCAGGTCGCTAGGGATCACCCAGAAGAGCGCGTGGCACATGCTGCACAGAATAAGACTCGCCATGCAGACCCCGACCTATCGCAAGATAAGGGGTGAAGTTGAAACGGATGAATCGTTCGTCGGTGGTCGTCTCAAATTCATGCACAAGCACAAGCAGGCCAAGGTCAAAGCAGAGTTCGGCCCCAAGGGGATGAACAAGACCGTGGTCCAAGGCATGTTTGAGCGTGGCGGTGAATTACGTACTCAGGTCGTTCCCAATTCCCAAGCAAGGTTCATCCACCCGGGCATCCTGAAAAACGTCGAGCCGGGAAGTCTCCTCTACAGCGATATAGCGACACATTACCATGGGCTTGAGAAATACTTTCGGCGTGAGGTCGTCAACCACCTCTACCACTACGCCATCGGTATCAATCACGTCAACACGCTCGAAGGCTTCTGGTCCCTGATAAAGCGCACGATAAGAGGTACGTATGTGGCAGTCAGTCCCAAGCACCTGGATCGATATCTCGATGAGATGACGCGGCGATTCAACCTGCGAGATATGCCGGACGGCGATCGGTTTCGCTTTGTCATGACCGACATTCTTGGTCGTAGGCTGAAGTACGCCGAACTTGTGGATGCCCAGTAATCTCCCGTAGATATCCTAAAAAAAGGGGTTAAAGGCTCTATTAATGAATGGTCGATAGTGCTATCATGTCACCTATGTCAGACGATTCGGTTAATTTTAAGTTCCCGATGCCCGATAGGCTCGCGACATTCGGATCTACGCGATTGCAAATACTTAGCAGTCGTATACGGTCGTTGCTATGCCGATGCCTGAACAAAGCGCGAATTCCTGGTGCAATGCAAGACGCTGAAATCAAAGACACCCTGACCGGACAAGAGGTCCGTATCAGGGTGGGTGAATTATTCACTCGCATCACCATTGACGGTCGTGATTACTATTTCGATCGGCTGACCGGCCGATTCGATGGAACAGGATGTGGCTGTAGCTAGCCGACCCTCTTGTTGCACGACGGGGACAACTCACGGATGAGCTGCTTTTCCAGTTCGTCGTAGTTGGCAGAAACGGCACTAACCCAATACGTGGGACGCTTACCAGAAATGCATGCATTGTCGCCATTGAAGTGATCAAGCATGCGGGATCGAATATCACCCTTGCCCACGTAGATCCATTCACCTTGCTTGTAAATGCCATAACAGCCATTCTGATTTGGGTTCAGTGCCTCAATATTTGCGCGAGTGTATTCGCGCGGAGATTGCTCAGGAAAAGGCATGGGGTTGCCTCCCTCAATTGTTTGGTGTAAAATTGGAGGTACGACCTTGACACACGCCGTGCAAGACCGATATTTGAAATGCGGGCCGACGCCGGGTTCAGCCGACGCCGACCCTAGAGTGGTTGCCTGATTCTCAACGGCACAGAGTGAGCACGTTCCAGCGTGCTCATTTTCTTTTTCTGGGCGCTCTGCCGCACAGCCGCCCCGTCTTGGGTATCACGCTTCACCCCCTTCCGAATCAGGGCCTAGCTTCCAATTTCCGTTGTCGTCTTTTTTCGACTTGATATAGCTCGCTGGCCGTCGTCCAGATCCGGCCAGCTTGACGACGATCTCGCCTAGATTACGCAGCCGAGCAAGTGAAGTGGAAATTGATGACTTGTCGATACCGTTCGCATACTCCTGGTACCTATCTCCCAAGAGGACGCGAATATTTCGAGACGTAAATTCCTTCC
>JAPULD010000221.1 GCA_027295365.1 Planctomycetota bacterium | reverse complement strand
GTGACCGTAAGGGAGCGATTATGCATGATTTTCACGTCCATGCTGGCTGTCGCACATGGCTCGACCAAGACGAATCTTCATAAGAATCCCAAGAACCCCGAGCCGGTCGCTGCAGACTCATTGTATTGAGCCTTCAGAGTTCACATCATCATCGCAATACATTATGATCAAGTCGCCTCGAATTACTTTCTAATTGTGGGGATCCATCCCCGGGGAGGGGCGTGGTGGCAAAACCACTAAAACTTCCAACCAAAGAGGAACTCAGCCAGCTCGATCGTTGGGCACTGGTGGCGTATGCCTCGCGATGCGCGATGCGGGTTCAGCCTCTGGTGGGTGCGGATTCGTTCGGGGATCTTGAACTTTCAGTGGTCAAGAAACACCTTGAATCCATTGACATTGCGATTACGATATCAGCGGGATCTTTCGCCGCCGACGCCGCCACCTACCGAGCCGCCACCTACCGAGCCGCCGCCGCCGCCGCCGCCGCCGCCGAAGCCGACGCCGAAGCCGCCGACTACGCTTCCCGAGCCGTCGCCTCCACCGCCGCCGCCGCCGCCGCCGCCGCCGCTGCCGCCGCCGACGCCGACGCCGATGCCGCCGACTACGCTTCCCGAGCCGTCGCCTCCGCCGCCGCCGCCATCGAAGCCGCCGCCGCCGCCGCCGATGAAGGCTTTCGTGAAGTCTTCATTCAATCAGCGCTATCGGATTATGATTTTCTCGTGAATGCCAAGCCGAAAGACAAGGCTGATCCCGCCATTCACGAAACTTCACTCTGGAAAACGGATAAAACCGGTAACCCGGTTCCTCAGGGTTGGGATGAAGTTCTCGATTCGTGGGAAGCGTGGCTCAAACCCTTGGGCAAAAAATTTGCCGCGATCGCCACACGTCATCGAGGAATGATCGAAGGCCAGGGGATCAATTGGGTCGAAGCCGAAAAACGCATCGTCAATTGGGTGGACAGGCAAAAAAAGGAAAAGTCTGAAGATAAGAAACAATCAGGCGAACCCGACACACAAACGATTACCCTTGACCCGATCCAAGAAACGTCAGAAGCCATGCCTATGGCAATCACGGGTGGAGAGCCTCAGTCGGAATCCGGAAAAACTCATAAAGTCAAAGTTGATTCCAAAATTAAGATCGGCGAACCAATTGATGAGGATCATGATGTCAGTGATGATGATTCTGACAAGACCAATCTGATTGATTCCGTCCCAACGCATTCAGACGAGCCGGCACTTGTCGATCAGCTCGGTCGTCGGGCGTTCGCCCGGGCTCTTGCGGAGCGTATCAGGAACACTTATGAAACGGACTATGAGGGGGCATTCCTCATCAACCTTCACGGTCCCTGGGGATCGGGAAAATCCTCCCTGCTCAACTTCATCAAGAACGAACTGACTGGCACCGGAGATGGATTTTGGTCACACGCCTCAAAAGAACATTGGATCGTCATCGAATTCAACGCTTGGGAGCAGCAGAATTCCGGACCGGCTTGGTGGGCGCTGATGGATGCAGTCTATCAGCAAGCATTAACCCAGTTCAGGTTCGTGAGACCGATACGCGCCATCTGGTTGTTTATGAGGGAAAAACTATGGCGATTCTGCGTTCGGTGGGGCTACCTGCTGATTGCTCTGGCAGTGGTGATCTGGATCGCCATCGGTGTCATGTGGTGGATCCCTAAGGAAAAGATAGCTGAGAACATAAAGATTATCTCTACGAGTCTGGGAGCTGCCGTTACCGTCGGAGGGATCGTGTTTGCCATCACTCGAACACTCTTCGCGGGATCTGCACATGCAGCACATTCTTTTTCCGAAGCTTCGAATAATCCTACGAAGAAGATCAGACGGCATTTTCTGTCACTGATCAAGATGATTCGCACACCGGTGATGGTGATGATCGACGACCTCGACCGATGTCGCGAGGAGTACGTTATTGAACTGCTGGAAAGTGTTCAGACGCTGTTTCGGCAGGGCAAGGTGACGTATCTCGTCGCCGCGGATCGGCGCTGGCTTTGCACCAGCTATGAAAACCAGTACGAGTCGTATGGGTCGTCGTTGGGGGAACCCGGGCGACCCTTGGGCTACCTCTTTCTTGAAAAGATCTTTCAGCTTTCGGCGACGGTGCCTCCAATTTCGCCTGCCGTCAAAGAGCGATATTGGAAACAACTCGTTCGGGTCGATGAGGAGTCGAATCGTCTTCAGCGTGAGAACTTGTTGAAGGAACTCGCCAAGGCGGAAGCTGCACTGAAAGATATCAAGGACGAAAGAGAGATTCTCCATCGCGTTCAGTCGTTCAAGTCGGAATCCGTGGAGGGGCAAGCCTATCGGCAGGCGGCGGTGGTTCGTTTGGCAAAACCAGAGGTCGAGCAGCGTACTGAGCACGCGCTCCTACCCTTTGCGCCATTGCTGGACAGCAATCCTCGATCGATGAAACGACTGGTCAATGCCTATGGCATTCAAAGGGCGGTGAGTCTGCTGGCCGGTATCGATGTGCCGCCTGGAGAGCTAGCGTTATGGACGATTCTCTCATTACGCTGGCCGTTGCTGGCCGAGCGGTTGCAGCGCAAGCCGTCATTGATCGAGTATTTTATTGATCGAGAAAAGCTTCGGGAAGCGGAGGAAAACGAAGAACTACTTCAGCCGTTATCGGATTTGAAGGTGCTCCTGTACGACAAGCATGTTCGGCGCGTCATCGAAGGCGATGCTGAGGGTGTCGAAGCCTCCTTGACTCGTAAGGCTTTGGAAACAATCCTGCTTATCAGGAGTGATGGCGAGTCGGCCACAAGCGATGGCGAGTCGGCTCCGAGCGTGGCGTGAACAAGAGGGCTCTACTCAGCTTTTTCCACCGGCTTCGAGATGATCCGGTGCACGAGGATCAACGCCCCGATCGCCAGGGGCATGGCGATCCACCAGGGGACGCCGAATCCGGTGGGGATGGTGCCGATGAACAAGCCGACCGCGCCGACCGTCATCGCGTAGGGCATTTGCGTGCGCACGTGGTCGATATGATCGCAGCCGCTGGCCATGGAGGAGAGGATCGTGGTGTCGGAGATGGGCGAGCAATGATCGCCCCACACGGCTCCCGCGAGGACGCACGCCACGGCCGAGTACATCAGGCTGAAGTTCGTCACCGCGCTTCCATCGTCGGGCTGCATGACCGCCCAGGTCAATGGCAAGACCAACGGAATGAGAATGCCCATCGTTCCCCAACTCGTTCCCGTCGCGAACGCCACCGCCGCGGCGAGGATGAATACGACCGCCGGGACCAGACCCGCCGGGAGAGCGTCACCCAAGGTCGAGACGAGATAGCTGGCCGTGTTGACTTCGGTGCAGACCGACGAGAGTCCCCAGGCCATGACGAGAATGACCATCGCGAAGCCCATCGCTCGACCACCTCGATACCACGCATCAACGGTGTCGGCGAGGCTTAATATTCCCTGTCCCATCGTCAGCAAGCCAGCGGTCAGCGCCGCCAGGAGTGATGCCCACATGAGGGCCTTGTATGAATCGGCATCGCCAATGATGTCGCGAATGGACTGGGTGCCTGATCCATCCGATCCGGTGACGAAGAGACCCACAATGACGGCTGCAATTAGCACGAGGATCGGAAGCGCGGCGTTGATGGCCCTCTGGGGTTTGTCATCCTTTTGGAGATTCCGGCTTTCCTCGGTTTCATGTTCTATCTTTGCATTGGGGTCCCAGAGCTGCCCGGTGGAGCGAGCCCTTCGTTCGGCCTTGAGCATGGGTCCAAAGTCGCGACCTGACACCGCAATGACGAAGACAAACAGGATCGCCAGCCAGGGATAGAAGCTGTAGGGGATGGAGCTGAGGAAGACGGAGTATCCCGATTCGTCGAAGCCATCGATCTTTGCGATGGTGTCGCCAATGAGCCCGACCTCAAAGCCGATCCAGGTGGTGACGAATGCGAGGCAGGAGACGGGAGCCGCGGTGGAGTCGACGATGTAGGCCAGTTTTTCACGCGAGACCTTGAGGCGATCCGTGACGTGACGCATGGTGCCGCCTACGACGAGACTGTTTGCATAGTCGTCGAAAAAGATAAGCAAACCCAACACGCCGGTGGAAGCCTGACCCGTACGGGGGGTGGTGGTCCATCGCTCGAGGATGTTGACGACACCTTTCATGCCGCCATTCTGGGTGATGATGCCCACCATGCCTCCGATCATGAGCGAGAACATAATGATCGCGGCATGATCTGCATCGGCCAGTGCGTTGAGCATGAAGAACTGGAAGGCATCGAGCAGGCCATGAAACGCACCCACGAAAGTGAAACCGTTGATGGCGAACGCCCCGAACCAGATGCCGAGGAACAAGGCCGGGATCACGTTGCGGAAGATCAACGCGAAGGCGATGGCCAGGATGGGAGGGAGGATCGAGACCCAGCCCGGGATGACGCGGATGTGTTCTTGGCCGATCGACTCGCCACTGAGCATGACATCGATGTCAACCGTTCCAGACGAATCCAGGACGATTCCGGTAGCGACGAAAGTGCCATCCTCCATACGTGTGAGTTCAACCGTAGCGAGTTCCATCTGCAACGTGAGCGATTGATCGGCGGTGATCTCACCCTCGCTTATCGTGATCGTTACGTCGAAGGCCGTCCCGGTGTGGGCGATCGTGGGCAGCTCGAATTCGATCGTCTGGGCTTGAGCCAGCGGAGAAAGCAGGCACACCATCACGCTGACCATGAAGCGTGACACGATGCGATGGGGGGTTGGCATGGGGGAGACTCCGGCCAATTGCTGGGCGAGCGAACATCTGATTCGCGTCAGCTTACCCCAATCGACTGGCGATGAAGATGAAATGGACGTCTACTCAGAGTGGTCAAAAACGTTGATATTGGCCTTGAAGCAAGCATTGCTGGAGGCGGCATGGATAAAAATTGCTGCAATTGCTTGACATGACAATAGTTGATATGTAAAGTAAATGCATGGCCCGACTCGAACAGGAAACCAAGAAGAAAAAGCCCTTTGACTTGCCGTCTCAAGAAGTGGTGCTGAACGTGTTGCGCAGCAACGAACTCTTCCAGCATCGGTTTGGTCAGCTGTTTCGAGAATTTGGCCTCACCCAGCCCCAATACAACGCCTTGAGGATCCTCCGGGGCGAGGGGGGGCCCTTGCCTTGCCTGGAGGTCGCCTCGCGGATGATCGCGGTCGTACCCGCCATCACGAGGCTGCTGGACAAGCTCAATGCCCGAGGACTGATCACGAAGTTGCAGGACGACAAGGATCGTCGGGTCTGGAATGCAAAGATCACGCCCAAGGGTCTGGAATTGCTGGCGAAGCTTGATGCCCCGATACGGGATATGTATCGCGCCCTGTGTGGTCATCTGACCAAGTCAGAATCCAAACAACTTGTTTCGTTGCTGGAAAAAGCGCGAGATCGAGTTTCTTCGGTAACGCTTTGATCTCTCCTTGCTCTAATAGTTGACACATCAACTAAATGATGGCCTCCCCTTGGAAAATGATCCCATGTCCCAAAGCTACAAACACATCACGTACACCGACAGCGTCAAGGAAGCCCAGACCAAGGCGGGCACAAGGGTCATGGCCCAACGCATGGCTGACGCCGATTGGGGAGCCGATCGCCTTTCGGAGCGAGAATCTGCCTTCATCGCCCAACGTGATGGTTTCTATCTGGCCAGCGTCAACGAAGATGGCTGGCCTTACGTTCAGTTTCGGGGCGGACCGTCCGGCTTTCTCAAGATTCTGGATGCTTCCACGTTGGCCTACGCCGATTTTCGGGGCAATCTTCAGATGCTGTCCATGGGGAACATTGCCCACGAGGAGCGAGTCTCGCTATTTCTTATGGATTATGCGAACCGCAAGCGTCTGAAGATTCTGGCCCGGGCCGAGGTGATCGATCGCTCTGCCGACCCGGCGTTGCTGGCACGGCTGCATGATTCAAGGTACGCCGCCCATCCCGAACGCGCGATCGTGTTTCATCTCGTGGCGTTCGACTGGAATTGCCCCCAACACATCACGCCACGATTCACGCTCGAAGAGATCGAGCGGCTCGACCTCTTGAACATTGACCCTCAATCCACCTCGGGCTGAAGACCCGTCTCAACCACCAGATCCATCCGACCCTTGTCACGAAGGAAAAAAATCATGAACCGATTCAACTCCGACTCACGATTGCCCATCGCCTTTGTCCTCAACATGCTGGCCTTCGCGTTGATTCTGACGCTGGGCACGAACGGCTTCGCCAGCCAAACGACCAAGGCCAGTGAAGCGACACTCCTGGCCAAGACGTACGAAGCGCATGGGGGCCTGGAGCTCTTTCAAGCCCAAGGCACCATGAGTTACACCATGAAGGGTTTCCCCCTCAGTGGACCCATGTCCAAGCAAAATCATTCGACGATCAACCTGAAGACGCGCCAGAACCGAATCGATGGCGAAGGCTTCGTCGTCGCGTGGGATGGCAAGCAGGCCTGGGCGACGCCCAGCCTCGAAGCGGTGGGGCTCCCGGCCCGGTTCGTCACCCTCGGTTCGTTCTACTTCATCGGCATGCCCTTCGTCTTTGGCGATCCGGGCGTCGTGCTGACCGACGAAGGGTACGGGACGTTCAATGGCAAGAACTATCGAGTCATCCGTGCAGGTTATGAATCGGGCATCGGTCATACCGACGAGGACGATTACAAACTGTATATCGATCCGGACACGAATCGGCTGGCCCTCTTTCACCACAGCGTGACGGAGAACGCCGACATCGATCGCGTCACCTGGACGATCGACGAGTTGCAGGACGTCGATGGCCTGCTCGTCCCGGCGAAGATGACGTTTTACGTCGGTTGGAATCCGGAAAACCCGGGCGATGGCGCATCGTTCACGATCGAGGATGTGAAGTTCTCGAAGTCCACGCCCAAGAAAAGCCTCTACAAGGCCCCCACGGACGCGGAGATCGCCGACTGATCGGAATGCGTATGTAGCCGCATGAAATCAAGATCGAGTAAGTAAGCGAGGCCGTCCTTCGATCGGGCGGCCTCGCTTCTCATGGATTGAATCGAGGGATTCGAATTGTTACCCGATCCGCTCCATCCCGTTCATGTAAGGCCGCAGCGCCGCCGGCACCGTAATGCTGCCGTCTTCGTTCTGGTGCATTTCGATGATGGGGATCAGGAAGCGAGGGGTGGCGGCGACCGGGGCCTTGAGGAGATCAATTCCGAAGATGCGATGCGACTCCCGCCGGACGAGTTCGGCAAGTACGATGTGAGCCGAGGGATAGGTTTATCCACTGAGAGCACCGAGATCACAGAGGGGATGAGGTTGCTGGAGTTAGCGTGAAACCTGATTCTAACCGTCGTTAGATCTCTACTCTGGTGGCGAAGGTGGTGAGCTTGCTTCCTTGGTCCCTTCCACAATGTAGATCGCCTTCGGTTCCGGTGGCTTCGACGGGCTTTGTGCGTCCGGTTCCAGCTCGGGAACTGATTCACTCGACTCCTGAGATGTGGAGTCATTGGGATTCTGGACTTGATTCTCGGTCATACTGCTGTCTCCGACAGGCACTCCCTGCGGGGGTGATGGCTCATTAAATAATGATACTATGAATATAGCAAGCACAACGGGTCCGGTAAACACAAGGCCCCAAAAACATCGCGTTGTTTTTGCAGCACGCAAATTGTTGCACCTATGGTTATGCGTGGTTACTTCTTCCACGCGCTTAGCAATGACTCGTTCGATATCTTCGATAACTTTCGAGTCTTCATCTTTCTCATTTGTTGCGACATAGTATTCATGGCATTTGTCGGCGTATAAACGCATTTCGCGTGGTAGAGGCCAATAGCCAACTTTAAACGGCGAAATAGCCATCACCAGTTGAACGAACGTGTACGTGCTTCCAATACCTGCAAGGAAGACAAACGTCCAGAACACAAAATCGGCACTTTCTCGATTATGGATAATTCCATGCTCATGAACTAGCGACGCAACTGCTGCAAGAAGGCCACCGAGTAGCCCGAAATAGAAAGTGCGCTGCTGTCCTGCTTGTTGAGCGCGTGTGACTTCCTGATCGTATCTCTGTGTGGCATATTCGCTTAGGCGCTTGTAGTAGGACATGGGATGGACACACTATACCGCGCCAGTGGGCGCAATCACAATTCGCCTTTCAAAATTCACGCCGCGCGACCCTTACCCCAAACCCCGCTCCCAATAAGAGAGGGAAACATACTACTAACTGACTTCTGATCTCTGACTTCTTCCACCTCCGTGTCCTCCGTGGTGAATTCCTCCCTCCGCGCCGTCCGCACAGCGGACTCTCTTCACAGATGACAACACAGCGCGGCGCTACCCGATCCGTTCCTGCCCGTTCATGTGCGACCGCAACACGTCCGGCACGGTAATGCTTCCGTCCTCGTTCTGGTGCATCTCGATGATGGGGATTAGGATCCGGGGCGTCGCGGCGACGGTATTGTTGAGGCTGTGGCAGAAGACGTTCTTGCCTTCCTTGGTCTTGTAGCGCAGGTTCAGCCTGCGGCACTGGTAGTCGTAGAGCCGAGAGGCCGAATGCGTCTCGCCATACTCGCCGCTCGGAACACCATTGGCGTCTTCCTTGCCTCGTGAGGGCATCCAGCTTTCCAGATCTATCATGTCGGCGTTCTTGGGACCCAGGTCCGCAGTGCAGCATTGCAGTAGGCGGTGGGGGAGTTCCAGTTGCTGCAACAACTCTTCCACGATCGTGATCATCCTGGTGTGCCACGCGCGGCTTTCGGCCTCGTCCGCCTTGCAGATCACTACCTGCTCGACCTTGTCGAACTGATGGATGCGGTAAAGACCCGCGGTGTCCTTGCCTGCGGCCCCCGCTTCGCGACGGAAGCACGTCGACACGGTGCAGTATTGCAGGGGCAACTGACTTTCATCGAGGAGTTCATCGGCGTGTAGGCCCATGAGGCCGACCTCGCCGGTGCCGGTCAAGAATAGGTTGTGGCCCGATCCTCGCTCGGACTCCGGGATGTGGTAGGCTTGATCGCGACCTTCTGGGAAGAACCCCGTGCCGACCATGCATTCCTCGCGCACGATGACCGGCACGCTCATGGGGGTGAAGCCATGATTGTTGGACACATGGTCGAGGGCGAAACGCAGAACTGCCTGTTGCAGACGCATGCCATCGCCCTTGAGGCAATAGTGACGTGCGCCGGCCATCTTGACGGCCCGCTCGAAGTCCACCATGTCATGCCTGTGCATGAGTTCGATGTGAGACTTGGGATCAAAGCCCTTGTTCTCCCGAAAAGACTTCCTGGGGTCGAACCATTCGGGATTCCACGTCCTCAGTTCGACGTTGTCGTCGGCGGACTTGCCCTTGGGTACATCGTCGTCTGGAGGCTGCGGAATATGCAGCATGATTTCGCGAAAGTCGGGTTCGAGTTGAGCGATCTGCTGGTCAAGCCCCTGGATCTCGGCCTTCAATGACGAGGGTTTCGATTCAAGCGTCTTGATCTCGGCTTCCAAGCCGGGGCGATCACTTTCCGATGCGCTCTTGAGGCTTCCCTTGAGCTTGCCGATCTGGGGACCGATCTCCTTGCTGATTTTCCGCTG
>JAPULD010000220.1 GCA_027295365.1 Planctomycetota bacterium | reverse complement strand
GATATCGCGCCCACTTGCCGGCTTGCTCGTAGGCGGCCTTGCCGGCGCCGACCATGCCGGCCGAAAGCGTGCACCGACCGATGTTCAGACAGGTCAAGGCGACGTTCAGGCCCCGGCCTTCCTGGTGCAGGAGCCGGCTTTTCGGGACCTTGACGTTGGTGAAGCGGACTCGAGCCTGCCAGGTGCCGCGAATGCCGCACTTGCTGCGGTTGCGGCTGAAGATGTCGATGCCTTCCATGTCGGGCGAGCAGATCAGGGCGGTCACCTTCTTCTTCATCTTTCCGGTCTTGGGATCCTTGATCATCTGGTTGGCCATGACGGTCAACAGTCCCGCCATCGCGCCGGAGGTGGCCCATTTCTTCTCGCCATTGAGAATGTAGTACTCGCCATCCTCGGTCAGTTCGCAATTTGTCTCCTGGCCTCCCGCGTCACAACCCACGTTGGGTTCCGAAAGGCAGAATGCGCTGAGCATGTCGGTGGCCATGCGGGGCAGGTAGTTTTTCTTCTGGTCTTCAGTACCGAAGAGCACGAGGGCGCCGCATCCGATGGACTGGTGGGCGGAGACCATCACGGCGGTGGAGCCGCAGGATTCACCGATTCTCGACAGGATGCGGTTGTAACTGGTGGTGCCGAATCCGCCGCCTCCGTATTTCTGGGGGATGATCATCCCCATGACCCCGATCTCGAAGAGACGCTTGATGCACCACTCAGGAATTTCCTGGGTGCTGTCAACTTCGAAGCTGGGGTGCTCCTTGCGGAAGTACTCATCGAGTTCCGCCAGCAACTGATCGCAACGCGAGACTTCCTCGGCGGACACTTCCGGAAACGGAAAGACCAGTTCCTCTCGGAAATTGCCCCAGAACATGTTCTTGATGAAGCCCATCGTTTCGGGATCGGGACCCAGCATCTCCTGGGCCTGCTCGATCTGCTTGCGATCCTTCTCCGAGATGTTCTTGAGACTCTTGGCGAGATCGGTTTGGGACACGGGTCGTACTCCTGATGGTGCCTTGGTTGAAAGGCGAACTGAGCGGGGCCGGAGGTCAGATGGCCGGGGACCGGGTTGGCCAGGGGCGAAGTCACTTCAATTGGTTTCGCCACGATCTTGGCGAAAGACTCTGGCCACGCTCCGGGTCTATTTTAGGGAACCTGAGCGTTGAGCGTTCCATGAAACGCCAAGGAGTTACCGTACATCACTCGGCCAGTATCTCTCGAAAAGCGGCGAGCCACCTCAACCCTGTTTCAGCAAAGCGGCTTTATCGATCCCCTTGAAAGGCCTCTGAAACGGCTAAAAAGCCGGATCGGGAGGATTCCGAAGGGTTGCCATTGTACCCTTGGCACCCCTGAAAGCCAAGTCGAAGCAGGATCGACGCTCACGTGGGTTTAATTCCCGAAAAGCTCTTGTAATCGTTGTTGAGCAGCATCTGAGGCAATCACCGAGGCTGAGAGTTCTGCCGCTTGATCGAGGATTTCATCGTCCAGAGATCCATCGAGTTTGTTCAGCCAGTTTTTGGTGACGGCGAGCGCTGATGAACCCCCCTTGCCCAGAGCACGCGCCAAATCGATGCTGGTCGATTCGAGTTGGTCTTTTTCAACCAAATGGGTAACGAGATTTGCCTCGAGGCCGGCTTCGCCACTCATGGTCCCGCCCTTGAGCAGCATGGCTCTGGCCGCACCGGCCCCGATTCGGAGGATGACCCAAGGCGCGACCACCGCGGGGCACAACCCAAGGTCCACTTCGGGAAATCCGACTTTCGCTTCGGGATGGGTGATCGCGAAGTCGCAAACGACCATGAGGCCACATCCGCCACCCACCGCGGCCCCCTGGACTCGTGCAATGACGGGAATCGACAATCTGCGCAAGCGACGGGTGATCCGGGAAAGTCCTCTCAGCATATCGGCCATGACGAGGGGATCGCTCATCACGCCCTTGAGATCCATCCCGGCGCAGAAGCACTTGCCTTCGCCAGCGAAGATCAACGCCTTGAGATCGTCATTGGCTTCGATCTCGGACAGACGTTCACCGAGCGCAAGGATCAGATCGAGCGACAGCGCGTTCCGGGCGTCGGGGCGGTGCATGGTCAGGGTGGCGACGCCTTCGTCGATATGGAGGCTGGCGAGTTCTGGCATGGTGAGAAGATAAAGTGGAAAGTTGAAAATTGATAGGGGGAAAGGGAATAGGGAACAGGGAGTAGGGAATAGAAAGCAAAAGAGCTGTCCGGGATTAATTCTTACTATTGCCTATTCCCTATTCCCTGTTCCCAACTCCCTTTCTTCAGAGGATTACCGTGCCGCATTCGGGGCAGCGTTCGTTGAAGTCGAGTCCGCAGAGGTCGTAGCCGCATTGGGCGCAGAGGCCTTCTATTCGCCGGTCATGCTGTCTGATCTGATTGTTGTGAAGGAACAAGAGGGTGACCACCCAGAATGTGAGGGCCCCGCCTGAGAGCAGGAACGACAATGAAACCCAGCACGCTCCGGTATTGAATATCCAGCCCAGAATGCGGTGATTGACATTCGCGCCGTCGTCGTTCCAACGAGCCACGAGATCGTCGTAGATCTCGATGGATGTCGCACCCGATTGGCTATTGATCATGTTGCGTTCGAATTCATAAGGACGATTGAATTCCAGGGCCTGGAGAATCGCTCGATACTCTACGGATTCCGAATCCAGGTGGGCATCGCGTTGCGAACCCGCTTGGTCGTAGAGATTCAATTCAAGGGTCACGCGAGGCTGCATCACGGTGCTGCTGACGGGCCAGCCCTGACGTCGTTCGACGAGCTTGAGATGAAACTCGCCATAGGGGATGTCGTCCCGGGTCAGGCCATTCGTGTCTGGATCGACAATACTCGCCGACACACCTCCATCAGGCAGACGGGACAAATGACCATCACGTTCGATGAGAATGGTCTCATGCACGACCTCGGCGTTGAGAAGCCATGCGGCCGGGAAAGCCATCACGATCGCCAGGATCAGCGCGACATCCACGAAACGCGTCAACAGCGATCGTCGGCGAGGAGCCGAGTAGTAGCGGATCAGGCGGAGATGTTCCTTGAGGAAACTGACCATGGCGTAGAAGGATACCCCTCGACCCCGGGTGACGGTTGCGAAAAACTCACGAGGCCAGGAGAGGAATCGGTCCCTGGGATCACTCGTGATGGGGAGGCTGGAGCTTCCCTTGGTGTTGGTTCGCCTGTGCCCTGATCGCCCCTCTTTGCAGCCACAAGGCGAAGATGGTGATGATGATGGTGCTTCCCGCAGTGATGACGCCCTTGAATGTGCCTGAGATCTTCGACTTGCCCTGCCTTCGCTTTCGATAAGGCACATCCACTTCGACCACAGGAATATCCAGGAGGGCCGCCTTCATCTGCATCTCGACCGTCCACCCCCAAGTCTGGTCGGCCATGTTCAGGCGTCCCAACGCCTCATACGTCAAGGCCCTGAAGGGGCCCAGATCGGTATAGCGCCGACCCGAAAAGATGGCCATGAGGGTACAGGCCAGACGGTTGCCGAAACGTTGGACGAAATTGAGAGCCCCCGGAATCGCTTTCTTGACCCGCGATCCGATGACGATCTGGGCTTCGCCAGATTCGAGGGGTTTCAAGAGGTCGGGCAGGGCGGTTGCGTCGTCGGACAGGTCGGCATCGAGAAATGCGATCACCCCCGGATACGGTTCACCTTGCTGCTCAATCCAGGCCAGGGCGGCGAGGCAGGCGGCTCCGTAGCCACGTCTCGTTTCCTGAACCACGATCGCGCCGTACTTCTGCGCCGCCTCGCCCGTGCCGTCCGTCGATCCGTTGTCGGCCATGACGACGTGGCGAACCACCCCCGATTCACGCAAGGGCTTGAGTTCATCGAACAACGCGTCGATGTTCTCGATTTCGTTGTACGCCGGGATGATGAGGTCGCAGGGCATCATGGATCTTGAATCGAACCTTATTGACTGCGAGTCGATGAATCCAGAATTATTGACGACGTCGGGTCAAGTAAATCGGTAAAGCTGCATGAGGCTGGTCTGGAGAAAAGTGGGTGCCCATGGGGCTCGCCTCTAGTTGTTTGACAATTCCAGTGAGGCTGTTCGGTTCCGGAGACGAGATTCTTTGCGGCACAGGGAAGCATACACCGATACGATCGGCAAGAAGAAAAAAAGGAATGTGAGTAATATTGTATGATAATTACAAATTAATTTTAAATTGTGGATAAATGGCATGCAGCCACATAACTTGCAATTACGAATTGGGTTATTAGAATGGAAAGTGTTGAGTCAGTGTGCTACGCCACCGGTTGTCTTGTGAGCTCGGGTCTCTTCTGGAAGAAAATACGTATTTACCAAGCAAGTCTTTGTCTTGGATGACCACACAGGGTTGTCGTTCAACCTGCATGTGAAGAGTTCTACTCTTCGCATGTAACTCAGAGTCGATTGCGCATGCAATTTCAAACAAGTTTAAGTTTTTGCATAAGGAATAATCAGTGAACAAGAAGAATAGCTTTCAATTCTTGGTTGGTTTCAGTCTTCTGGCTGCAGCCATTGTCTCGGTCTCGGTTTATGCCGGATCTCGCGAAAACACTGCTCCGGTTTCTGTAACTGGAGATCGAGTTGAATTGACTCAGGAAGTTTCGCGAACAAAGGCTCCTAGTGATTTGTATTTTATTCCCGTCTACGACCAATACTGCAACCCATATTTGATAAACGAAGATGATTGGATTGACTTCATGGCAAGAACTGACTTCGTTGAAGCGATCTGCATGGGCAGTAAAGTGCTTTATTGGAGAATGTATGATTTTTACGATACTGGCAGCAGCTGCGATACGAGCTATCTATGGGTCAGATTAGGGTGCGCAGATGGCCAAGAATGTTATGGAGTAGAAGATTTTCCTAACCAGGCCGCTTTTGACACCGCGGTCGCTGCAAATCCATGTGTATTTTTGAAAACGCCAACGTACCTTCAAGATAAGCTTGCCAAATGTTGGACATCTTGTAACTGAACATAAACCGAATTTTATGTACTAAACAATCCGTTTGGTAATAATCTAAATCGAGGGCCGATTTTCCGAAAGGGAAATCGGTCTTCTTTTTGTCGTTGTAAGAATTTTATATTTCAACGAAGTCATGAGGTTTTCTTGATATTTCCAAGCAACTCCCTCAATGCTTCCCCCGGATCATCCTGCCTGATCAAGTGTTCACCCACCAGCACGATATTGACGCCATGGCTTCGCAGCCTCGCCAGATCGTCGGCGGTCTTGATGCCCGACTCGCTCACCAGCACGCGTTTGGAGTCCTCGACCAGTTCCGCCATACGGAAAGTGTGGCTCAAGTCCGTCGTCATCGTCTTCAGATTCCGGTTGTTGATGCCCAGCAGGGAATAGCCTCGGTGGGGGAAGCCGATATGGGGCTCGATTTTCAGCAATCGCTCCAGTTCGTGGGCCTCGACCAGGCTGGTCATGCCCAGTTCACGGCTCAGGATCATGAAATCAAGCAGCTCCCCCTCGGACAGCACTTCCGCGATCAGCAGCACCGCATCCGCCCCCGCGGCCCGGGCCTCCCAGATCTGGTACTGGTCGATGATGAAGTCTTTTCGCAAGACGGGGAGCCCGACTTCCTTGCGGATCAACTGGATATATCCGAGGTGCCCCCCGAAATGTTTCTCATCGGTGAGACATGAGATCGCCGCGGCTCCCGCTTGGGCGTATTGTGTGGCGATGCGGACCGGATCGAAATCCTTGCGAATCACCCCGGCCGAGGGGCTCATGCGTTTGATCTCCGCGATGACGCGGGTATGGGCGCGATCGCCCTCCTTGACCAGGGCCTGGAAGAAGTTCCGGGGGGGGCCGACCTCGTCCACCCTCGATTTGAGCAGATCCAGTGACGTGACGTGCTTGGCGCGCGCCACTTCCACCCTTTTCTCGGCCACGATGCGATCGAGAATGCTGGGGCCTTCGTTGTTCGGTTCGGGGCGGTCCTGGGGCATGCTGGGGGCGGGACTCCTGGCCTGGGGCGGGTTGGCGGATCCAGTTATAGCCACCCAGGAAGCAATCGACCAACCTACGGACACGACTGAAATTGCGGAGCTTTGGGACAAAGTCAGCCCTTGGCTCGAACTGGCCCTGCCTTGGATCCTTCTCGCCATCAGCGTGTTCGTGCTGTACACCTTCATCAAGGGTCGCCAGCATCGTCTCCACAACACGCCCCGCCGACCCCAGACGTTTACTCCCGAAATGGGGGTCTTGCTTTTTTTCGGCATGTATCTGATGGGCGTCATTGCCGCCGGGGCCGCCAAGAAGCTTTTCGGACTGGATCAGATGACGGCTGGGGAACTCATGGCCGACCCCTCCGCGCAGGTGAAACTTCAAGGCGGATTCTATCTTGGGCAGTTGTTGCTCCTCGTGGTCTTCTTGAACCTTCGCAGGAAGCCGCGAAGGATGGGGCATGACTCCAGGACGTCCTGGTTCGGGGCGATGCTGTTTGGCATCGGGACGCTGGTGCTGGTCTGGCCAATCTGCATGTCGAGCGGGAACGTGGCCGCCTGGGCGATTCGATTCGTCTGGGGTGTCGAGGCGGATCCGATCAGCCATGACCTGCTCAACGTGTTCATCTCATCGGAGAAGGATGTCTGGTTCTGGTCCCTGGTCGGTTGCGCGACGCTGTTGCCGGGCATCTTCGAGGAGATCATGTACCGGGGCTTCCTTCAGGAGTCGTTGAGTCGCCTGGGCATCAACCCGTGGTACTCCATCGGTGCCACGAGCGTGCTCTTTGCGCTCATGCATATCGGCAGCGTCGAGCCCCACGCCCTGGTCTCGCTGTTCGTGCTCTCCCTGGGTTTTGGGTGGGCCTACGAAAAGACGGGTCGGCTCGCCGCGCCGATCACCATGCACATCCTCTTCAACGTGGGGAATATCGCGTTGTCGATGTGGTTGTATGGGGGAGAAGCGGCCGCTTCCTGATGTGATCGTGGTTTCCCTCCCGAGTCGGCTTGCTACAGTATCCGGTCCATGTCGCCGGCAGGGTACGGGGTCTGGGTTGGGGCCGGGGGGGGGCGGGGGGGGGGGGGGGGGGGGGGGGGGCGGGGGGCGGG
>JAPULD010000022.1 GCA_027295365.1 Planctomycetota bacterium | reverse complement strand
CTTCGATTCGATCCCATGCGCGCTGCCCGGGGCGAGTTCTACGCCTTCATGTTGTTGAGCCTGATCGGGGTCATGCTCGTCTGCAACGCCAACGATTTGATCTGGTTGTTCCTGGCTCTGGAACTGACTTCGCTGCCCACCTACATTATGGTGGCCATCAGTCGCGGTTCACGTCGAGCCCAGGAAGCGGCCGTCAAGTACTTCTTCCTTGGTGCGCTGGCCGCCGCGATCTTCCTCTATGGCTTTGCGCTCCTGTATGGCGCCACGGGGACGATCGTCCTCACCGAGATGCGAGAAGAGTTTGCGAGGCAGGCTGCCCAAGGCGGGATCAACACGCTCGGAATCGTGGGCATGATCCTCGCGATCCTGGGAGTCTCGTTCAAGATCGCCGCGGCTCCGATGCACTTCTACGCCCCGGACGTCTATGAAGGGGCGGCGTCACCCGTCACGGCCTTCCTGGCCTTCGTCCCCAAGACCTCAGGCTTCCTGGCGCTCATGCTCCTGCTGGGCACGATGGGTTGGTCGGGACATTTCGCGGATGGTTCCGACGGCCTGCCCCGCGAAATCGTCACCACGTTGTGGATGCTGGCGGTCCTCACCATGACGCTGGGAAACATCGGGGCGTTGCTCCAAAAATCAATCAAGCGCATGCTTGCCTACAGCTCCATCGCCCACAGTGGCTACATGATCATCGGCCTTCTGGCCGGTCCGGGGCTGGGCCTGAATGCAATCCTGTTCTACATGCTGGCCTATGGCCTGATGAACACCGGTGCGTTTGCAGTGCTCGCGGCGCTCGAACGCAATGGACAGGAAATCGAATCCGCGGATGATCTGGCGGGACTACGTCAGAAACATCCGGGCATGGCCATCGTCCTGGCCATCTGCTCCGGTTCGCTGTTGGGATTCCCGCCATTGCTGGGTTTCTTCGGCAAGCTCTACCTGTTCATGGCCGGCGTCCAGTCGGGTCATATCGAACTCGTCGTCGTGGCGGGGCTCAACAGTGCGATCAGCGCCGGGTATTACCTCAGGCTCGTCACGCTGCCCTTTATGGCCAAGCCAAGCCCTCAGGCCGAGACGATCGTCAGGCATCCTTCGTCCGGGCCACGCATCGTCGCGGTGTTGTCGGCGGTCCTCGTGGTCATCCTGCCTTTTTTCAGCAGTGGGCTCATTGATGCGAGCCGATCCGCCACGAGGGGGTACGCTCAAGCAACGACGAGTGAAGATCCGCAAGAGATGCAAGCCGATTCTGGCGATGTGGATCTTGAGCACAAGCCCTGATCTTCTGTTCTCATTGATCCAATGAAATGGGCCGACAATCGTCGGCCCTTGTTCGTGGTTCATCGATTCATGTGTTGTCGCGTCAGGTTGCTGGTTCCGCTTCCTCGTTCTTTCCTGATTGCATCTTGGATTGTTGTAGAACGAATCCGGTGATGGCGGCCAACCCGACGAGAATCGGAATCAACTTGTCGTTGTTGGCCAAGCTGTCTCGAATCGTCGCCTCCCAGCCATCGACTTGCAGCAGAAGCGTGATCGTGCCCAGCACGATCATGGCGGCACCGCCGATCGAGGTGAAGAAGACGATGACCAGCTTGAAGAGGATGAAGGAGGTCATGCCGATGATGACAAAGCCAAGCGCTGCACCCGCCCAGTGGGCCTCGGGTTGTGCGGCGTTCAATGCGGTCCACAGGTTGGCCCCGATGAAGGCACCGGTGAGTCCCCCGAAGATGGCCACGGTGATCTTGAGCATGGGGGTGGCGATGATGGCAAAGAGGGCGCCGATGGCGAAGGCGATGACGGTCGAATTGCCGACCTTGTCGCCCAGCATGTTGCCCAGGACGATCCCTCCCATGAAGGCGAGCACGACAACGATCCATTTATGCCAGTTGTAGCCGTTCAGCACGCACATGAGCCCGACGACGAGGAAGATTCCCGCCAGGACCAATGGGATCTGAGCCAAGCTGTCCAGGAGTTCCTGAGGATGGTTCAGGATGTCCATGCGGGAGAACAGACCACTGAGTGCCTCCATGGCCTGCCCATCGAATCGAGTGCCCTGGGCCAGCGTCTGATTGACGTAAAACATGGTCATACCTCAAGATACGTAAAGGATGCGCCTGCGGTTTCCCAAGCGAACTCCGATCCGTCGTTTGTTTGCAAGGCGTTCGGGAAACAATCCGAGCGCGGTTCAGCCGCTGTTATCGGCTTTCGCCGGGCGGAAGATCCACTGAATAACAAGCCCGATAATTGCGATCCCTACCCATCCAAGAAGCCATGTTTCAGGGGGCATCTGGGTGTAGAGATTCTCCGAAAGCTCCATTTCGCGAGCCAAGGCTACGGTGGAAGCGAGCCACAGCATCGAGCCCCCGAACGACGTGACGATCGAGATGCAGAATGAGGAAGCGAGCACGCCCATCAGCAACCCCGTGATGCCACCGACAACTGAGGTCACAGTCAGACTGAAACGCAGATTTTCAGGCGTATGGTTCCAGATTGTGATGGCCCAATCGGAGATGGCCCGGGCATAGCTTCCCGCGGCGACGATCTGCTTCTCGGTGTTGTCATCGATCGAGATGACCAGATCAAGCTTGTTGGCCATGGACTGCAATTCGTCGGTGAGATTGACGGTATCAGATTCGAGCTCTTCTTGGTCATCATCCGTCTGATCCGAAACCTTCTCGGGTTCACTCTCAGGATCACCAAAGCGATCACTCAACCAATTGTCGATTTCATCATTTTCTGGATCAGAATCAACGTTTTCTTTATTATTCGCCGAGTTTCCGCCTCCTCCTAGTTGGAAGATGGATTCATCTGGCTGGCCAAACTCCGATGAGCCGCCTCGCAGTTCGGCACCACCCCAGAGGGCCAACGGAGCCGCCAAAGCGACCACCAAGGCCATGCTGGTAGCGATCAGGGCCCGAAAGGCCAGAGCAGCGAAACACATGCAAAGCAAGGCGATAATGGAGGCATAGGCCCAGGGAGGTACGCCAAAATCCATCCGACTCCCGATCAACCATCCAAGCGCGGCCCCGGCAATCAACGCCAGTGCGGCAAAGCTGGGCTTGAGCACCCGACGCCCCGCAGCCCAGAGGATCAGACCGATCACGACGAGCAACGTCGAAACGACGAGGCTGGCAAAAGGCAAACTCTGGATACTTTGGGTCAATTCGTTCATAAGGAAATGCGTCTCTATCCTCGACATTGTTGGGATTTTGCCTGTCAAGATTCATGCCTAAAGATCAGTGGGTCAACGAAATACATTGGGATTGGGAAGAATTCGAGGGTCGATATCGCTTGAGGACTAGGATGCACACATGATGAAACCAGTTTATGTTGTATTGGGATTGCTTCTCGGGGGGCTCATGGGTTGTGAACCCGCGACGCCTGAGGTCGCTCGGGAAGACTCTGCGGGGCAATCCTCAGAGCCTCAGATCCAAGCCGTTGGAGCCAAGTCCATGGAAACCCAAACTCAGGATACACCATCAAAGCCAGAGGAAACCAAGGCGATGTCACAGGATAAGGCCTCTTCGGCGCATGGTCATAGTCATGATGAAGGCGATGCAGCTTCCACCCATGCGCATACGAATCGACTGATCGACGAGAGCAGCCCCTATCTGCTTCAACACGCTCACAATCCCGTGGACTGGTATCCCTGGGGTGAAGAGGCATTCGAGTTGGCTCGATCGTTGAACAAGCCCATCTTTCTCAGCATTGGCTATTCAACCTGCTACTGGTGTCACGTCATGGAACGCGAAAGCTTCGAGAGCGAAGAGGTCGCGGCGATCATGAACAAGCTCTTTGTGTGCATCAAGGTTGATCGGGAGGAGCGACCTGATGTGGATGACATTTATATGGGAGCCGTGCAGGTCTTGACGGGTCGGGGAGGCTGGCCCTTGTCCGTGTTTCTCGAGCCTCAGGGACTCAAGCCCTATTTCGGAGGAACCTACTTTCCGCCTGATGACAGCCAGGGACGCCCCGGCTTCAAGAGCATGCTCACACAACTTGCAGCTGTATGGGAGACGAGACCCAACGACGTTGTGAACCAGGCCAACAAGATTGCGCAGGCTGTGGAGCAGAATCTCGCTCGGCCGATCAAAGTATTCCCGCTCAATGAGCGAATGGTTATCGGAGTGGCGAACGAGATGATGTCGTCGTACGACTTTGAAATGGGAGGCTATGGCGGCGCACCCAAATTTCCAATGTCCGTAGGCCTGGACTTCCTCATCGAGACGGCCTGGGATCGGTCCGACGTGCGAGGTTCGATTCTCCACACGCTTGATCGAATGGCGATGGGTGGGATGTACGATCAGATCGGTGGGGGCTTCCATCGCTACAGCACCGACGCCAAATGGTTGGTGCCGCATTTCGAGAAGATGCTGTATGACAATGGCCAACTCGCGACTACCTACGCGATGGCGTACGAGCGGTCGCAGGATCCGTATTACGCTGAGATCATTCGCGAGATCTTCGAGTTCGTGCAGCGTGAGTTGACCGATGAAAGTGGCGGTTTCTACAGCGCGCTGGACGCAGAGGTGGATGGTCGTGAAGGTCAGAATTACGTCTGGATGCCAGAGCAGGTGGAAGCGGCCCTACAGGCGAGCGATCAAGGCGACCTGATCGAATTGACGAAAATTGCGTATGGCCTGAATCTGGGGCCAAATTTTCGTGATCCCCATCATCCTGAAGATGGAATGACGCATGTGATTCATCTCGTCGATCGCCCTGATGCCATCGCCAAAGGCCAGGGACTCGAGCTTGACGAATTCAATGAACGCTTGAAACAAGCGAACGAGACGTTGCTCCAGGTGCGCAATCGGCGCAAGCAACCACGTCTGGACGATAAGATCATTGCGGGTTGGAATGGCTTGATGATCAAGGGGTACGCCGATGGGGGGCGTGTGCTGGATGAACAGAAGTACATTGACATCGCGGTGAAAGCTGCGGACTTCGTGCTTTCTGAGATGAGAGATGATGCCGGAGGCCTGCTCCGTACGCATCGAAATGGCGTCAGCAAGATTCAGGCCTTCGCCGAAGACTACGCGTTGATGATCCGGGGGTTGTTGGCCTTGCACCAGGCAACCATGGATTCACGATGGCTCGATGAAGCGGTCCAACTGGCGGGCTTGATGCGGGACCGGTTCTGGAACGAAGTCAATGGGGGGTATTTCGATACGCTGCCCGACCAGTCGGATCTGTTCGTGCGCACCAAGAGCTCTTACGACGGGGCGATGCCCTGCGCCAATTCGGCCATGCTCAACAACTTGCTCGAACTGTACGAAGCGACCGGGGACGAGCGTTTTCTCAATGACGCCCAGAAGTCGCTGGAGAGTTTCAGTGCGGTCATCGCAAGGCAACCCCGGGGACCGATCATGGCGACGAAGGCCTTGCACCGATTTATCGAGAACTATCCTGAGCGAGTATTGCCTCAGGACGAAATACCCGTGGCGGTTGATTCGCCGACTTCCCCGGATTCCCCGGCTCGGCAAGAGTTTGGCGATGCCGCGGTGACCGCCTGGGTCGATCAGGCCCGGATGGAACTGGCGCAGGACGAGCAGATCACGCTGCTTCTGACGCTTGAGATCAAGAAGGGATATCACATCAACGCCCACGAACCCGGGATCGATTTCCTGATTCCCTTGAAGGTCTCCTTGCAGGATGCCTCAGGGCTCTTGTTCGAGGTGGAGTATCCCCAGAGCGAGGCTTATGAGGCCAAGGCGATTGCCGAAGAGCCCATGAAGGTCCATACGGGAACGATTGAGATCCCGATTCGCATCCAACGCAACGGACCGGTCACCGGAACCCCGATGATCACCGTCACATGGCAGGCTTGCACTGATCAGGCGTGCCTCATGCCATCCACGGAAACTGTCCCGTTGACCATTGTCGGCAAGTGATGAGTTGCTCCCTCTCCCTTGAGGGAGAGGGCCGGGGAGAGGGTGAGATTTCAAGTTTCTGTTTGTCCTTTCGATGAAGTTGATGCGATCGCACCGCCCTCCCTCGATCCGTCCTTCAAGGGAGGGAAGGGGAAGTGTGTATCATCCCCTCATGCCCAGGAAAAGCATCGCCCTCATCTCGACCGGCGGGACCATCGAAAAGACCTACGATGAGTTGTCGGGGGTTCTCTCCAATAAGCTCAGTGTGCTGGACTACATGCTCGCTTCCCTGGAGATTGAGGGCATCGAGATCGTTCGGGTGCCTTTGCTCAACAAGGACAGCCTCGACATGGACGAAGCGGACCATGCCCTCATTGCCAAGACGGCTCGGGAGAAGGCGGAGACCCATGATGGCGTGGTGATCGTTCATGGCACCGATCGACTGACCACCTCGGGCGATCGGATCCATGACTTGTTATCCGGACCTGCCTCCGGGGGGGAAGCGAGGGTGCCCATCGTCCTCACCGGGGCCATGAGGCCCTACATCATGCGAAACACCGATGCGGTCCAGAATTTCACCGAAGCCCTCCTGGCGGTCCAGATCCTCGCCCCGGGCGTGTACGTGGCGATGCATAACAAGGTGTTGCAATTCCCGGGGGTTGAGAAGGACTACGAGCGGGGTACGTATATCAAATCAGAGAAAACCTGAGATCGTTGGATTGGTTTCAATTTGATCGAGTCTTACGACCCAGAGCCCGGCATTATGCTACGCTGTGGCCCAATTTTGCCCGAGCCAGTTTGAAGCGACTTCGAGGAGTGATTTCGCAATGACCAAGTATCGCACCGTCCCCGTAGACACGACTCGTATGCCCTCGGGCGTTCCTTTTATCATTGGCAACGAAGTCGCCGAACGATTCAGCTTCTACGGGATGAAGAGCATCCTGACGGTTTTCATGACCACGTACCTCATCAACTCGGCCGGTGAGCCCGATTACATGTCCGAAGAGGACGCCAAAACGGTGTACCACCTCTTCACGGCCGCGGCGTATTTCTTCCCCATCCTCGGGGCGTTGATTGCGGACATCCTCTGGGGCAAATTCAAGACCATCATGATCCTTTCCATGGGGTATTGCGTCGGGCATGCCTGCCTGGCGATGGGCGACACGGGGATCGGGACGGGAATCGCCGAGCCCAGGACGTGGCTGTTTGTCGGACTGGCCTTCATCGCGGTGGGGGCGGGGGGCATCAAGCCCTGCGTCTCGGCCAACGTGGGCGACCAGTTCGGAAAATCAAACAAGCACCTGGTGTCGAAGATCTTCAGTTGGTTCTACTTCTCCATCAACGTTGGCGCGGTGACGAGTTCGCTGTTGACGCCCTTGCTTCTCGCGAAAGTCGGGCCTTGGCTCGCCTTCGGGACACCCGGTGTTCTCATGGCTCTCGCCACACTTATCTTTTGGATGGGGCGCAAGAAGTTCGTCCACATTCCCGCCGCCGGTATGAACAAATTCATCGAAGAGACCTTCAGCAAAGACGGTCTTCGGGCGATTCTCAACCTCTCGCCCATCTTCCTCATCTTCATTCCCATGTTCTGGGCGATCTTCGACCAGTCCGGTTCGGCGTGGGTCATTCAAGCCACCCACATGAACCTGGATTTCATGGGCATCAGCTGGCTTCCTTCGCAGATTCAAGCCGTCAATCCCTTCCTGATTCTCGTGCTTATTCCGACCTTCACCTACTTAATTTATCCCCAGGTGGACAAGGTCTTCAAGATGACCCCCATGCGGAAGATGTCGATCGGCCTGTTCCTGACCGCGGGGGCGTTCGCCATCTCGGGCTGGATCCAGATGCGCATTGATGGTGGAGCCACGCCCAACATCGGATGGCAGTTCGTTGCGTATTTCGTACTGACGGCCGCGGAAGTCATGGTCTCCATCACGTCGCTCGAATTCGCGTACACCCAGGCCCCCAAGAAGATGAAGTCCTTCATCATGGGCATCTACTTCCTGGGGATCTCGTTGGGCAACCTGTTCGCCGCAGCGGTGAACTTCTTCATCCAGAACGATGATGGAACCGTCAAACTCGAAGGCGCGAGCTACTACTGGTTCTTCACCATTCTGATGGTCATCACCTCGGTGGTCTTTATCTTCGTCTCCAAGATGTACAAAGGGAAAACGTATTTGCAGGAAGGCGATGAAGAAGAAGTGGCCAGCGAAGCGAAGGCGGAAGGCATCGGAGATACCTAAGCACGAGTGCGGCGAGCGAATCATGCGTGTCGCCTGTCCAGCATGAGGATCTTTCATGAGTGGCGATGAACACACGACGTCGGCCTCGGGTGACAAACGTCACGAGCCTTACATCCCCGCTTCGACAATCCTGCCCGAGATTACGGTAAAGGCCGTGATCCTGGGGATCATCCTTTCGGTGCTTCTGGCTGGAGCAAACGCCTACCTCGGCCTGCTGGCCGGGATGACCGTGTCCGCGTCGATCCCCGCCGCGGTCATCTCCATGGCGGTGCTTCGGGCGTTTCGCAACTCGAACATCCTGGAAAACAACATCGTCCAGACCGC
>JAPULD010000219.1 GCA_027295365.1 Planctomycetota bacterium | reverse complement strand
CGCCTTCCGTGTTGATAAGCAAGACACGAATTAAGGGATCGAGATCGAGCTTCCGGAACAATGGCTTCATTTCCTCTTGTATCGCCACCATGGAAAGACCGGCCAGACCGGCCGCCCCTGCGGATCCGGAAATGATCACTTCATCGTCGTCTTGGGGTTTGGCGAACCTTCGCATGGCCTTCATGATTGAATCGTCGTCGATGGAGATGAACGCATCGACGCTCACTCGAAGCGTGTCCCATGAGGACACCGAGGGCGTCGGGCAATTCAAGCAACTGCAGATGGTCTCATGTGATCCCAGGGCCACACTCAAATCGCCCTTTGCGGTCCGGGCCGAGGTGAGAAAACTGGGAGTCTCTTTGGGCTCCACGACCACGATGTATGGCTGATCTGCCCAGCCATGCCGAATCGCTTTGACGATACCCGCGGCGAAGCAACCCCCACCCCCTTGCAGGACGACGAGTTGTGGCGTTTTTTCGTTCTCCTCATCAAGCAGCTGCGTGATCTCGTGAATGATCGTTGCGTAGCCGCTTTCGATCCAGTTCGGAATGTCGATGTATCCGGGGGTGGCAAAATCGGCAATCAGGTGCCACCCATTGACCTCGGCCTCCCGCTCCGCGTGGCGCACTGCATCGTCATAGTCACCATCAACCTGGGTCACGATGGCACCATCCCCTTCGATGCATGCGATTCGAAATGGCGCCGTTCCAATGGGGATGAATATTCTCGAAGGCAACCCACATTGCTTGGCCACCCAGGCCAGCGCGCGTCCATGATTGCCGGCCGTCGCGGCGCACAACGTCATGCCCTTCAGCTTTTCCTGGCTCCCCTTCTCCAGCATATGAATCGGCTCATAAATTGAATCGAATCTCTGCTCCCACTCGCTCTTCAATGCCCGGAACACCGCGTACATCGTGCCGAGCGACTTGAAGGCATTGAGCCCGAACCGCTTGGATTCATCCTTGACCTGAATTTGCCCGAGTCCCAGCCTCTTCGCAAGCCCCGGCAAAGAAACAAGTGGCGTCGGTGCGTATCCAGGCATAACCCGATGCACATCGAGCACATCGTCATCGGGTCGCGCGATCATCGAGATGCCCCCATCGGCGTGGCGATGGGGATTCCAATAGGCTTCGCCCTGAGAAGTCTTGATATCGATCGTGCCTTCATCGAGCATGATGATCAGGTTCCGCAGTAAGTCATGACCGCATGAGCGAGAATGCGGGAGAGTTCGTAGACGCTGTCCAGATCGACCCACTCATGATCGCTGTGCGCGCCGCCCCCAGAGGGGCCGATGACGACGGTCTCCACCCCGGCGCCGGACAGCAAGGCCGAATCCATCCAGGGGTTTTCGCCCGTGTATTTCGGTTCCATATTCATCGTGGCCTGCACTGCTCCCGCGACGGCTTTGACGATTGACGCCTCACGATCGACCTCGAAGGGAGGACGATTCATGGTGGATCGCATGGTCGCGGAAAAGGACGCATCCTCTTCATGAAGCTTGTCGAGCATCCCTTTGAGGACTTCAAGGACTTGGGCTTCCGTCTCACCCGGAATGGTGCGACGTTCGATCGTCATGGTGCATCGTGCCGAATACACGGACTCCGCGGTGCCCCCCTGGATCAGGGAGGCGTGCAGGGATGGTGGCCCGACCAGCGGATGCCCAGAGAGTTGCTCGAAGTGACGTTGCATGGGTTCGAGTTGTTGCAAGACCCGTCCCATGTGCATGTTGGCATCGACCCCTTCCTGATACTGACTGCCGTGATAAGCGCGCCCCTTGGTCACGATCTCCACCCAGACGAAGCCCTTGTGAGCCAGGCATATTCCGAGTTGCGTGGGCTCGGTCACGATCGCGCCATCGACTGTGCAGGACTTGATGACGTCACTCGTCCCGAGGCTTCCATGCTCCTCATCGGCAACCGCCGCCACGACGACATCGCCTTGCAGTTCGACGCCTTCATCGTTGAGGATCTTGATCGCTCCCAGGCATGCCGCCAGCGCGCCTTTCATGTCGTACGACCCACGCCCCAGCAGCTGTCCATTCTCGACCTTGCCTGAAAAAGGATCAGCCATGCCGACCACGCCCACGGTGTCATAGTGGGCGTTGAGCATGAGCGACTTGCCGCCCCCAAGCCCTCGCTTCCAGCCGAGGGTACTGGGACGCCCCGGCGTGCCGACAATGGTCTGCGTCTCAAGCCCGAGGTCGCCCATGAGAGCCGCGGTGTAATCCGAGATCTCCGATTCACCCGGGGCCCCGTCCATGAGGGATGGATTCACCGAGTTGATTCGAACCAGATCCCGCAACGTCGAGAGTATGAATTCACGATCGACATCCATGGTGGTCATCCGGCATCATCCTTGAGGCGTTTCACTCAATCGATGTTCGAGGCGTTGTGAATGAATTCCGTCAGGTCGATCTTGAGCTGAGCGAGCGATGGTTCGTGGATGTACATCATGTGTCCCGCTTCGTAATACGCCATCGAGACGTGATCGCGCAACGTGGAATCCAGGTTCATGTGATTGAACGTGTACGTCGTCGCGAAGTATGGCGTCGCGAGATCGTAATACCCGTTGGCCACGAACACCTTGAGAAAGGGATTTTCCGTCATGGCCTCTCGGAGCGTCTCGGCCACGTTGAGGTATTCATTCTGCACGTTGTCGTAATTCCAGGGACGAACCCGCCCGCCCAGGATTTCATACACGCGATCATCCTCGAACTTCAGATCCGCACGCAGGTAATGATTGAGCGTGGCGGAATAGGGCCCGCTGATCGCGGCCATGCTCGGATCAAAATCATAGCGATCCCCCGCATCGTCAAAGTCCAGTCCTCGAAATCGGCTGTCGAGCCGACCTGCGGTGTTCCCCTCATCACGAAGCAGCTCCTTGCAGAACCGACTTTGGCCAAGACGCAGATTGGATTGCTCGATAAACGTCTCGGAGAGCCCCGTGAATCGGGCCAGCTGTTGCACGATGCGAGTACGCTCCGAATCTTCCAGCGCATCCCCCTTCATGAGCGCCACTGAATATTCGTTGAGCGTGAACTGCTCGACGGCCTTCAAGGTCTGCTGCAGGTCACGCTGGAGATCGGGATCGAGCTTGCCGTGATACCAGGCGGTTGCCGTGTACGTGGGAAGGTACATCAGATAAGGCAGGTCATTGCCTCGGCTGAATCGCAAGGTCTGAAAATTGAGCACCGAGGAAACAAGCATGATGCCATTGAGGAACATGTCGTATCGACTGGCAAGATACCCGGCCAATCCCGCGGCTCGGGTGGTGCCGTAACTTTCACCGATGAGGAATTTTGGAGATTCCCAGCGTTTGTGTTTGGTGACCCAGAGTCGAATGAATTCGCCCACGGACTCGACGTCCTCGTTGTATCCATGAAACTGCGATTTATCCTCACCGGGCTTGGGACGACTGTACCCGGTCATGATCGGATCGATGAATACCAGATCCGTCGCATCGAGAATCGAATGAGCGTTTTCCCCCAACTTCCAGGGGGGTGGCAAGAGGTTGCCCACATCGCCCATCAACACGCGGCGGGGTCCCAACGTCCCCAAGTGAAGCCATACGGAAGACGATCCGGGGCCACCATTGAACGAAAACGTGATGGGCCGAGTCGCGAAATCCTGCGTGTCTTCCTTTTCGTAGGCGATGAAGAACATATCGCCCCGCTCCGTGCCATCCTCATCGGTCAGCGTGATCGTGCCGGCCGTGGCGGTGTAACGGATCCGCTGACCATTGATGGTCACGCCATGATGCGTGACGACCTTGCGCATCGCGATGTGTCCGGGTTGTGATTCAGGCGATTCAACTTCCTGTCCAGACGCGGTGGTCAGGCTCAGGCCCATGACAAGAATTCCCAACCAGGTTCCGGGACGGCGCAGCACGCAAGTACTCATCATTTCATCTCCTCGCATCTGACGATGCTGAATGACTTGAATACTTCATGCTACTGGAAGCTGGATGTCATGACGAACGCATCTTCGCGATCGGATAGTGCCATGAAATACTGTCGAATCAATCGATCGGCATCAATTTAAGTCGATGCACGATCGGTCCGGGGCGAAACGACGTGGGCAATCCTTCCACCCAGGCGTTGTGCCCATCACGAAAATGAGGCGACAAGGGATGTCCCGACTGACCCGATGGCATGTGCAGGATCCCTGAGTCCTCACGCCCCGGGCTCACCACCATTCTTGCGCTGGCTCCGAATCGGGGGGTGGCCATCCGCAATGAGGTCCAATGCCCGGGCAACGGATCCGCCGGCATACGCAACGCCCCGGCCATCTGAGGGGCCAGTTCCGCCAGGGGATGACCGATGGCCGCGATGTTTACGTCGCCCCAGGGCGTGTCGAGTCCGAGGTCGGGTTGGCGTCGTTGCACTTCCTTGATGCTTTGATCCAGAGCCTCCTCCAGCAGCTCTTCCCATGAATCAAAACGCCTGGGCAGAAAATGAGCCGGCAGTTCCTCCATGATTCTTCGCAACGTCTCCTCGCCCATTGACCAGCGATACCGAAAGTTGGGATCGTAATCACGACAGGCCCGGGTGAGGGGCGTGAACAGCTTGGCATGCATCGTCCGGCGAAATGTATCCAACAACAGCAACGCCGACTGATCCACATCCGCCGTGCCATTCCACGCACTGACGATCTCGCGGGCTGCCGCAAATTGTTCCTTGCCTTGTCCCTCGGAGGCATCGAGGATCAGATCGCGATAATAATCAAACACGATCGTCCGGGTGTCGAGTTGCTGGGCCAGCAGATCGCGCTCGTCGAACTTCTCCTTTGATTCGAGCAACGCCTTGATGCGGCTCGCGCGGTACCCGGATCCCCAGGCGTGCCCCACGAGATCCGCCGAGTCATCGTCGATGGTGCGGTTATTCGCGGAATAGAGTATGCCCGATGGCGGATCGATGATCATGGGTCGCAAAGACTCGGGAAGCGAACCATCCCACGAGAACGTTCCGTCTGCCCACGACTGGGGCACGAGTCCCTTGAAGTTCTTTCGCTTGGGTATATACCCCGCCACCACCCAGGCGATACGCCCCGCATCGTCGGCGATGAGAACATTCTGCGAAGGCAGCCCCATCGTCCTGGAGACCTCAACGGCTTCCTCCACGGTCGTCGCATACAGCAAATCAAGCTGGTTGAGGTTGACCGCCTCGGGGATCAGCCCGACCCACTTGAGCACGAGGGGGCTCCCCTTCCATGAATCGGTGGACACGATGCCCCAGCGAGTGTTCCTCAAGATCAGGGTTTCGGGCTGCGCATGACGAACTTGAATCGTCTCGGTGATGGTGTCGAATTCCTCCCACCCGTCGGGGGTGCGATATTGATTCTCATCCCGGGGATTGACCTCGATGATGATGTGGTCGGCGAAATCGCCTTGCGTGTTGGTGAACCCCCAAGCGACGTGCTCATTGCTGCCACTGACCAACCCGGGCACACCCGGCAACGTCAGCCCCGCCGCGACATGATCACCCCATCGAAGTTCGACGCGATACCAGATGCCGGGCGATGTCAACGCCAGGTGCATGTCGTTGGCCAGGATCGCGCCGCCATGCACGCTGCGCGAACCGGCCACCGCCCAGTTGTTCGAGCCGATGACGAGCTCGGGAATATCGACAACTGGCGAGCTCGACTGTTCCGTCGGCTCAAGCAGGCTGAGTCTGTTCCGTAGGTCAATGACTCCGGGTCCCGGAATCGCCATGGGTGCGTACTCGATCTTTTCATCTCGATCGAGCATCGAGGCGTCGAAACGTGACCTCTTCGGGAGCAGGAACTCAACCATTTCAGGGGGCAGGCTGTTCCTCATCGTGTCGATCATCAACTCCGCGGGATCACTGCTCTGGAGCATGTCGAACATCATCAGGATGATCAGGATGGAATCCTCCGCCTTCCATGCCGCGGGCGTCGCCTGCAG
>JAPULD010000218.1 GCA_027295365.1 Planctomycetota bacterium | reverse complement strand
GATCCTCGAGTCGGAGTCGCTGGTCATCAACGTTTGCAGTCGCGTGGAAGGCTTGGGGGGCTCGTCTTCCTTGATGATGCGCTGGATCTCGCCGTACGGAGCCTTGCGAAGAGTCTCCGCATCAAAGGGCGTGGTACCGGTGAGCAGTTCGTAAAGGATCACCCCCAGCGAATAAATATCAGAACGGGTATCGACATCGAGACCACTGATCTCCGCCTGATCGGGGCTCATGTATTCGGGCGTACCGATCAAGTTCCGGAATTCCGTAAACAGCGTTTTCTCCGTCAACTGCCGACTGGTGGCCTTGGCGATTCCGAAATCGATCACCATCGGCACTGGCATCGTGTCGTGCAGCGTCACCAATACGTTCGATGGTTTCAGGTCGCGATGGATGATTCCTTTTTGGTGTGCGTGCTGAATCGCGTAGCAGATCTGCATGAATATCTTCAGCCGATCGCGCGTCTTCATCTTCGACTTGTCGCAATATTCAGACAAGCTGATGCCCTTGACGAGTTCCATGACGAAATAGGGGCGCCCCGTTTCCGTCGCCCCCGCATCGAGCACCTTGGCGATGTTGGGATGGTCCATCAGGGCCAGGGCTTGTCGTTCGGCCTCGAATCGGGCGATCACCTGCTTGGTGTCCATCCCCAGCTTGATGATCTTCAACGCGACCTTGCGTTGCATGGGTTTGGTCTGTTCGGCCATGTAGACCACGCCGAACCCACCTTCGCCGATCTTTTGCAGAATCTTGTAGGGACCGATCCTCGCCCCCGGGCCCTCGGCCACCGGCCCACGATCAACGATGTGAGTATCACTCTCACCCGTTCCAATCTTGCTGAGGTTCAGCGATTCACCATTGGCATGGGCCAGGAGCGATTCCACCTCGGCCCTCAGTTCAAGATTCCCCTGACACTGATCGTCAAGATAGGCCGCCCTCTCGGAGGGATCGACCTGACGAACCTGATGAAAGAGTTCCTCGATGCGCTGAAATTCCTTGGACTCCATGATGACTTCCACCTCTGCAACTCGACTCGTAGAACCGGAGAGAGACGCGTCCGGAGCGCCATTCATCCCTCAGTTTACCCGATTCAGTTCCGGGAATCGGGACCAAATCGGATCCGAAGGGATCTGTCATGAGAGACGTTGAAAGCGACCACGATGAGAAGATGATCACACCGGGATGGTGGCAGAGTCGTCCTGGGATCGCTGGGCTTCCCGAGCCAGCCAGGCCTTGGCGAATGACCAGTCCCGCTCGACGGTGGCGAGTGAAATATCCAGCGACGAGGCGATTTCCCGCATCTCCAGCCCCCACACCACCCGAAGCTTGACCACGTCGGCTTTTCGAGTGTCCAGTCCTTCCAATTCGTCCAAGGCATTGACCAACGCCTCGACGTCGATCGAGGAATCGCTCTCATCCATCACATGCCCTGGCTCCTGCTCGATGCTGAGGCTGATCTTCTTGATGTCCCCCCCTCGTCGGGCGGCCATTCGCTGACGCTGGTAATCGATCAACGCTCGAAGCATTACCTTGGTGGCGATGGCAAAGAACTGACCCCGATTCTCGTACTTCTTCCTTTGCTTTAGAAGTCGCATGAATGATTCGTTGACCAAAGCCGCTGGTTCAAGCGTGACGCCGGCGAGATTCCGCCCGAACCGTTCGCGCATGTGTCGTTCGGCGACGTTTTGGAGATCGTCGTACACCGCGTCCATCAACTCGTCCATGGCGCCTTCGCGCCCCTCGTCGAGGTTGCCGAGCAGTCTCGTAATGTCTTGGGAGGCGTTCATCCTGGTTCTCTGAAAAGTGACTCCTAAATTTCTGGGCCGATCCATCGACCCTCATTCTATTCTTGGGAATTCTGAGCGTCGCCACGTGTCCCGTTGGTGGGGAAACCGGACACACAGGATCAACCATGCCATACAGAAGTCGTTCGGGCTAGCCTTGGGGATTCCGAGAATTATAAAAAAGAGGAGATAACGCTATTCCTTGCGTCTTTCCTAACTTATCACTTGCTGCGTCATCAGGTCAGCAGCGTCTCCAGTTCATCCCAGTCCCGCTCGTTTGACCAGATAAAGCAGCCGTAATGCTCACCCGCCGCGACGCACTCGATGGTGTCGATGTTCACCCCCACGTCGGCAATGCCCTGCAAAGATTCAACCAACGCCCCCGGATTGTTTGTCTCGGAGAGGTAAAAGGTCCGTCCCTCTTCGGCCTCGATGTCATGCTCATCGAGCCAGCCTCGAAAGGCATCGGCATTGACCGGAACGCAGGAGATCCTGGGCAGCTCTTCGCTCTCGGCATACCCCCACAAGCCCATGAGATCCACCCCGGACTCACGAAGACTGGTCGTGAAACGCGCCAATTCCCCGGGTCGATTGGGCAGGACGAACGCAAAATACGTCAACTTCTTCCAGAGGATTGACACGAGACGCTCCCTGTTCAAACGCTGTGGTACGATCGATGCGGATCAGTCCATATCGTATCATCCTCGATCCCTAGGAACTCGAAAGCACAGTATTTTGGGACGACTGTTCAACCCTCTCATTATTCAGTAAATTCTTCGTTCCGTTGTTGCTCTGAACGCTCACCTGGACTTTTTTCCGCTCGAATCCTCCATGCCCATCCCCTCGCCATTCCATCCCAGAACGTTCGAGCTTTGCACCAGCCTGCATTTCAAGGACTGGGCGGGCTATCACGCGGTTTGCCGGTACGACACCTATCACGAGCGGGAGTATTTCGCCTTCAGGCACGCCTCGGGGATGATCGACGTCACGCCCCTGTTCAAGTACGACATCATGGGACCCGATGCAGAGGCCTTCCTGTCCCATGTGATGGTCAAGAACATCGCCAAGCTCAAGCACGATCAGGTGACCTACTGCTGTTGGTGCGATCAGAGGGGAAAACTGATCGACGAAGGCACCGTCTGGCGGTTTGACGACAATACCTTCCGGGTCACCGCCGCCGAGCCCAGCCTCTCCTGGTTTGACCGCAATAAAAGAGGCTACGACGTTTCGATTGTTGATGTGACGGAACAAATTGCCGCGGTCTCGCTGCAGGGGCCAACTTCTCGCGACATTCTCAAACTGGCCAGCGATGCGGACCTGGACAACCTGAAGTTTTTTCGCATGACTCCCGCGACGATCGATGGCTTTGACGTCGTCATCACCCGCACCGGCTACACGGGTGATCTTGTTTATGAAATCTGGACTCCCAACAAACACGCTTGCGTCTTGTGGGATGCCCTGATGGACGCCGGCAAGACCTATGGAATTGAACCCGCGGGCCTCGACGCGATGGACATCACCCGGGTGGAAGCTGGTTTCATCATGAATGGAGTCGATTACTACAGCGCCAACCATTGCCTGATCGAGAATCGTATGTCCACGCCCTACGAAGCGGCGCTGGGCTGGACGGTCAACCTCAAACGCGAACCCTTCGTTGGCCAAGAGGCCCTGATCCGTGAAAAGGAACAAGGACCGGATCGTGAATTCGTAGGGCTTGTCCTTGATTGGGACGAATACGAAGCCTTGCAAGCCGCGTGGGGATTGCCCCCCGAAATATGCAACGAAGCATGGCGCGACCCCCGCCCAATCTATACGCCCGATGGTCGTCAGGTCGGCTACGCCACCAGCGGCGCGTGGTCGCCCACGCTCAAGCAGAACCTGGCCCTGGCGACGATCAATACGCCCTTTTCGGCCATCGGCACTGAACTTCGAATCGAGGTCACGGTGGAGTACGAACGCAAGACCATCAAGGCGATGGTCTCGGACAAACCCTTCTTTGACCCTCCAAGGAAACGAAGCTGATGGCGAACACCTACGACGCAATCATCATCGGCGGGGGTCACAACGGACTCGTCTGTGCCGCGTACCTGGCCAAGGCGGGGCGCAAAGTGCTGGTGCTGGAACGCCGCCATGTCCTGGGGGGGGCGGCGGTCACCGAAGAACTTCACCCGGGCTTTCACTTCTCGGTCTGCTCCTACGTCGTCAGCCTGTTTCGGCCCCACATCATTCGTGAACTGGAACTGGCGAAGCATGGGCTGGAATTGATCCCCCTGGAAAGCTCGTTTCTGCCATTGCCCGATGGAGATTCGCTGTGCCGCTGGTCGGACAGCCACCGCACCCGCCGGGAGATTTCCCGCTTCAGCGCCAAGGATGCGGAGATCTATCCCGAGTTCGGACTCGCCATGTCTAAGATGGCGCAGTTCGCCAAGCAGATTATCGACAACCCCGCCCCAGATCCGGCGTCGATGAAGCCATCTGAGTTGATGCGTCTGTTACGCTTGACGAAAGAATTCCGGGGGCTGGGCTCTGATCTCATGCATATGCAAATGCAGCTGATGACCATGAGCGCCCTGGAATTTCTCGATCTCTGGTTCGAATCTGAAGTCCTCAAGGCTCCCATGTCCGTCAGTGGCATCATCGGTACGTTCCTTGGTGTGCGTTCGCCCGGCACCGCGTACGTGCTACTTCATCATTACATGGGCGAGATCGACGGCGCGTTCCGATCGTGGGGATTCTCAAAGGGAGGCACCGGCACCATCAGCCTCGCCATCGCTAACGCAGCCCGGGCCCACGGGGCAGAGATCCGGACCGAATCTCCCGTCGATCACGTGCTCATCGAGCATGGACAGGCCGTGGGCGTGGTTATGCCCAATGGCGACGAAATCCGCGCGAAGACGATTGTCTCGGGACTCGACCCGAATCGCACGTTTCTCAAGATGGTGGGCGAGTCGAATCTCGATGATGACTTCGTGACGCAGATCAAGCGTTTCAAGTTGAGGGGCAGCTCGGGGAAGGTGAACCTAGCGGTTGATCGATTGCCCGAATTTTCGTGTCGCAGTGGGAGTGAGCATCTCCGTGGCGATGTCGCCATCTGCCCCGGCATCGACTATCTCGAAAAAGCCTACGACGAAGCGAAATATGGTGATTTTTCGAGGCGCCCCTACATCAACATGGTGGTCCCCTCGGTGGTCGATCCCACCGTGGCCCCGCCCGGCAAGCACATCATCTCCTGCTTCGTGCAATACGCCCCCTACAACATCAAGGAGGGCGCAGAACACTGGCCCGAGCGGCGCGAAGCGTTCGGCGAGACGGTCATCGACACGCTTGAGGAATACATCCCCAACCTGCGCGAGACGATTCTTTTCAAGCAAGTGCTCACGCCCTGGGATCTTGAACAGGAATTTGGCCTCACTGAAGGCAACATCTTCCATGGCGAACTGAGTCCCGAGCAGTTGCTCTTCCAACGTCCGACTTCGGGCTGGGCGAAATATCGCACGCCGGTCAAGAACCTCTGGATGTGCGCTTCGGGCACCCACCCGGGAGGCGGCATCATGGGAGCCCCCGGCGAGCTCGCGGCGAAGATGATGCTCAAGACGGGGGGCGTGTGACGATGGCCCCCACTTCAATGAATACATACGACGTGGTTGTCATCGGGGCAGGACACAATGGATTGACCACCGCGGCCATGTTGGCCGCGGACAAAAAGAAAGTCTTGGTCCTTGAACGACGAGATGTCATTGGCGGACTCGCCGCATACGAAGATTTTCATGAGGGATTCCATTCGCCGGGCGTTCTGCAGGAATCGCTGCTGGACGAGAAAATCATTCTGTTCCTTTTGAATGAAGGACCTGATGAATTCCAGCGGCCTCAAGGGTCGCCGATTTTTCTACCACAACGAGATGGCCCCGGCCTTCTGTTGTCGCACGATGCGAATCAGGCGAAATCTGAAATTGAAAAGCATTCCTCGGCAGACGCAAAACGCTACGTCGAGTACCGGGCATTCCTCGAACGGATCTACCCGTTTTTCAATCGACTGCTCAATCAGATGCCGCCAAACATCAATGATGGTGGCCTGAGCAACATGCTTTCCATGGCAAAGACGGGGCTCAAGCTGCGTCGACTCGGTCGTCAGGACATGATGGAAATCCTGAGGATCGGTCCCATGTGCGTGGCGGACTGGCTCAACGAGTGGTTTGAGACTGAGGCCCTGAAATGCCTGCTTGCCATGCCCTCGATCACCTGCTCGTCAACCGGCCCCTGGTCACCGGCGACGAACGCGATGCTGTTGCGTCATGAATTCCTAAAAATGAATGGTCACGACGATTCACTTCCGAGCGATGTCGTGAGTCGTATCGCCAAGACCGCCCGTTCACTGGGGGTCGAAATACGAACGAATTCAGGTGTTTCAGACATTCGTATCTCGAATGGCGTCATCCAAGGCGTCACTCTAGAAGATGGCGAATCATTCGATGTCCCCATCGTCGCCGCTTCCTGCGATCCGAAGACGTTGTTCGACAAGCTGATTCACACCAGCCACCTTCCTGTCCGTCTTGAGGATCGAATCGCTCATTACCGGTGCACCGGCACGACATTGAAAGTCAATCTTGCTCTGGATGGCCCGCTTCGCTTCGCCTGTCGTCCCGAGCTGGAAGTCGAGCGGGCGGTTATCGCGGAATCGCTGGATGTCATGGAGCAGGCGTTCGATCCGATCAAGTACAACCGGCTGCCCGAGAAGCCGATCCTCGATATCCGGGTGCCGACGGTTTCGAACCCCGATCTCGCGCCCAAAGGCAAACACGTCGTCTCCATCCTCGCTCACTTCGTACCGTACGACCTCGAAGGAGGCTGGACGGACGAAGCCCGCGAGACGATCGGCGACACCGTTGTTGAACGCCTCGCCCAGTACGTCCCCGCCGTGAAGGGCAACATCATCGCCCGGGAAGTATTGACCCCGGTGGATATAGAAACCCGCTATGGCGTCACGGGTGGTCACCTCCACCATGGCGAGCATGGGCTCGACCAAATGATCACGCGCCCCATTCCCGAGTGCGCGCGATACGCCACGCCGATCAAGGGTCTCTACTTGTGCGGCAGTGGCAGCCATCCCGGGGGTGGCATCACCGGCCTGCCCGGATCGCTTGCCGCTCAAGCAATCCTCAGCGCAAAAAAATAGACGGGGCAGAGTCGGGAACCTGCCCCGCCTTTGGTCCCGTACTTGGGGAAGCAAGGGGACCGGAGAAGAAAGGTCAATGTGTCTACGAGTTAATACGCTTCACTCCATAGTGAGATGCGCCATCAATTCAAAAAATCAGACAAAATTAATGAATCAAGTACAATTTCATGTAAACACATGACACATATGCATTTACATATTTGTGATCTTTGATGTAACCCAATCACTTGCTCTGATCGTTGGATTCAGCGTGAAGTGAATCCACACGAAATCGAATCGCACCCGGTTCAGGTGCGATTCGATTTTCAGAAGCAGCGTGTTGCGTGCGGTTTCGTCCCAGGAACGAAAGCATCTTTGCAAAGACTAGTTCACTGCCCGGCCCTCGGATGATCATGTGCCGATTGAACGACAGCTCGGTAAGTACCTTCTCATCGCACGTTAGCTCGGCGAGCAACGTCTTGCCACTGGAAGGTGCAATCAATGGATCATCCTCCGCCTGAACGACTTGCACGGGACATTCAATCCGGCGAATTTCTCGACGCCCCGCCGCCATCGCCCTTCGGACCTCGCTCACTCCCACCAGATAATTGTGGTCGTAGTTGATGCCCGGGCTCTCGGTCGTGTGTCGCCAGAATGCGTATCCCTTGCGCAACCCGACTCGGCGCATCACGCGGCTGAATCGCACCATCGCCGGTACGAGTGGCATCCGTTTGTCACGCAACCTCACGGGCGTGTTGATGCAGATTGCACCATCGATATCCTGGCCGAGTCGTGCCGCGGCCAACAGCGCGAGCATCCCTCCCAACGAAAAACCCGCCACCACGACCCGATCGCAATGCTGCTTCATCACCGCGTAGCCATGCATGACGGAGTCCATCCAATCCGCCCACGTCACATGAGGCAGTTGCGACGATGACGTGCCATGGCCTGCCAGACGGACGCAGTAGACGTTGTATCCATGAGAATGCAGGTACTCCGCCAAGGGCCTGACCTGCTCGGGACACCCAAGATATCCATGCACAAGCACAACCCCCGGACGCCCCGGCCCCCCCGGATACCCCGGACGCCCCCGACTCTCCGAAATCCCTGAGAAACCAGAATCTCCTGAATCGAGGAAGATTGGCTCCCCAAACTGCTTCGGTCGCTTCA
>JAPULD010000217.1 GCA_027295365.1 Planctomycetota bacterium | reverse complement strand
TCCATATCGCTTCCATCCTGAATGACTTCGCGCAGCTCGTCGATCTGTTGACCCGTCGTGCGCCAGGCTCTATAGTTCGTCACGATCGGCTCGATGGCCGCCTTCTTGATCGAGAGGGTGCGAACCTGGCGATGATCCTGCAGCACCGCCGGGTCCAGGAGTTCTCGCGTCAACGCCTTGAACTGTGAATCCAGTTCGTCCAGCTTTCGGAGGAGGTTTTCGGAGATGTCGGTCATATCGATTCACGCGAGAAATTCGGCGTCGGTCGGCGCATAAAACAACCGTGCTCGATGACGAACACGGCTGGTCAAAGACAACAGAGCTACTTCTTTTTCGTTTTGCCCTTGAAGTAGTTGCCAGCGAACTTGCGCTGGAATTTCTCGACGCGGCCCGCGGTGTCCACGAAAGACTTCTGGCCCGTGAAGAAAGGGTGTGATCCTGACCAGATCTCGACATGAAATTCCGGGACGGTCGCCCCGATCGTCATGACCTGCTCGCCCCGGAAAAAGACCTTGGCTTCGGGGTAAAACTTGGGATGGATATCGTCTTTCATCGTGTTCACTCAATCGAAGGAGACGCCGAAACGCCGAAAACCTCGCCAGAGGTCCAGAGGCAAACATGTACCCATTTCCATGCCAGGGCAGGAACGGATCGATTCCGGATGGCGAGCCACGCATGGTAGGCGGGTCATCTTCAAATGCAAGCGATCCGATGGATCCTGCAGACCCTGATCGATGAGAGCTGGCCATACAAGCGTTCTTGGCGGGTTCCCGCTCTGAAACTCATTCATACAGCTAAAACCATGATTCGATGTGTGGAATTCATATCCGACTGGCTCATCTGCGATCAGGACACATCAAACCCGGCATCGTCTGGAAAGGTGAAATTGACCACAATCCCGGGCAACGATCCCGGTTGGCACATCTATAAGGAATGACTCCGTCTGACTCGGGAATTGGCTACGATGCCTGTCCAATTGATTTTGAGGAGATGATCAGAATGAGCAGTTCCATTAATCGTTTCGCAACCCTGGGCCTTTTGTCGATTCTGCCCTTGACGCTTCCCGCGACGGCCTGTGAGGATCCGGGCTCCGACTGGCCTCAATGGCGAGGCCCCGATCGAACCGGGAATTCCAGCGAATCAGGCTGGAGTCCCACGAGCCGGGAAAAGACTCTCTGGTCCAAGGACATCGGATTCGGGCATTCCTCTTTCGCGGTTGCCAATGGGCGGCTTTTCGCCATGGGTTACGATCTGGAAAGGAAACTGGATGTCGTCTACTGCCTGAATCCCGAGACTGGCGAGGAGAACTGGTCGCACACGTACGCGGCCGAGTTCTGGAACGTAGGCCACGATGGCGGTACGTGCACGACTCCGACCGTCGATGGCGACATGGTCTACACCAGCAATCGAGAAGGCAAGTTATTCGCCCTCCGGGCCGATACGGGAAGCATTCTCTGGCAAAAGGATATCCAGTCCGAGCTTGAGGTGACGCCACCCCGGTGGGGTTTCACTGGTTCACCCATCGTCCTGGGCGACACGATCGTGATGAACGTCGACAAGATTGCGGCGTACGACAAGGCGACCGGGAACTTGAAATGGGTTACCGAGAAAGAATACGGCAACGCCTATTCCACCCCCATCGAATACGACTTCAATGGACAAGACTCCGTGCTCGTCCTCAACGGCCTTGGTCTCGCGGTCATCGATCAGGCGGACGGCAGCGAGATCACGTTCTATTCCTGGACACGAAATCCGGAGAGTTCCGTCTACGGGGCCACGCCAGTCATCATCGACGACAAGATCTTCATTTCCGCCAATGCCGGCGGTGGTTGTGTCATGCTGGAACCCAATGCTGAAAACGGTCTGGACGTGGTCTGGGAGAGCCGGGTCATGCGAAGCAGTTACGCGGGTTCCGTACTCCACGAGGGGCATATCTACGGCTTCGATGCCTCGATCCTGAAGTGCATCGATCTGGATGGCAACGAGAAGTGGCGAGAACGAGGCATCGGGCTCGGGGCCGTCGTGATCGTGGGCGGACGACTCCTCATCATCGGCGCCAAGGGTGAAATGATCATCGCCGAAGCTTCCCCCGAGAAGTACATTGAACTTTCCCGAGACAAAATTCTTGACGGTGGATCGTATTGGGCGACTCCCGTCCTGAGTCATGGTCTTGCCTACGCCCGCAACAGCATGGGCGACATGGTCTGTCGTGATTATCGATCTGAAGGAAAGGCCTCGGTGGCGGGGATCATCCAGACGCTGGAGGATCTCCCGGATGCCACCTCTATCCTGGCCAGACACGTGACCGCGGTCGGCGGGGCGGAGGCCCTGGGCAATCTTCAATCGCTCAAGTTCACGGGCGTCGGAGAACGGCACGGTGGCGGACCCATCGGTCCCAGTGATGCCATGCTGGTCTGGACCGCCGATGGACAGTTTGTCTGGCGATTCGAAACTGGATATGAATTCGGTTCCGCCAACGGTGCCAGTTGGTCCATGTCCACGAGAGGACCCCAGGATTTGGACGAGAGCGCCGTCCAGAATCTACACGAAGTGATCGACCTGCATCGCTTCCTTGCCCCGAATTGGGGATTTGAAACCGTTCAAACCACCGACGCTCGAGTGTTCGATGATCGGCAATGCTATGTGGTCGAGGCGACCAAACCAGACGGCGCGAAACGCACCTTGTATTTCGAGTTCAAGACAGGGCGGCTCGCCGGTCAAGAAGGCGAGGACACGTCGTTGTGGGTGTACAACGACTATCGTGAAATCAACGGTGTCAGCGTACCCATGACCTGGTCGTTCTTCGCGCAAGGCAGCGGTTCGATGACGATGGCTTCGTTCAGCGAGGTGTCAAGCGACGCCATTGAGTCGACGGATTTCGATCCGCCCGAAATTATCAGGCTGACCAATCGCACCCCCGAAGAAAAACAACAGGCCACGAAGGAATTAAAAAGCAAGTATTCCTATCTCGAAGGGGACTATTCGCTGACGAGCGGCAGTATGGCCGGAACCCCGATCAAGCTGTTCATCGAAGATGGAGTTATTCAGTTTCAATTTGCGACTTCGCCTGCCGATTACCTGACCGAACCCGATGAGGATGGCCGCATGGTCTCGATGACCAATGGATCCATTTCGGTGGCTCCCAATCGAAACGACGATGGCGAACTCATCGACTTGATGCTCTATCTCAATGGGAATGAAATTGGACGTATCGAACGTGGCTCAGAAGTGGAAGGCGAATAATCGCTGTAGTTTGGTAATGGCTAGTTTGGTTCCGGACGAAGGTTGCCAAGAACAAAAAACCACATGGCCGCTTTTTGAGAACTCTCAAAGAAGCAACCATGTGGTTTTTTTAGAGGTCATATTAGAAAATCAACGATTTGTGGTTATTATCAGGCTTTTTCGCCCTGGATCACGAAATTCGCTTCTTGTGTGATAATCGCCTATCCTCTCAGCTTCAACTCGACGAGCAGTTGGCAGCATGGGCTCCGGCACTCGTCAGCGATGTGCCAGCGAAGATCAGTCCCGAGGATCTTGTTCGGCTTGGAACTCTCGGGTCAGGAATTCAGTCTGATGAAGATCTACGTTGGAAATCTGTCTTTTCAAACTTCCGAAACAGAAATGCGCGAACTTTTCTCCCAATATGGTGAAGTGAAGGATGCGACGATTCTTCTCGATCGTGAAACCGGTCGTTCACGCGGCTTTGGGTTTATCGAAATGGACGACGATGCCGGGCGAGAAGCCATCGGTGGCCTTGACGGCCAGGACCTGGGGGGCCGGAACCTCAAAGTCAACGAAGCTCGTCCCCGCAACGATCGTAGCAGTGGCGGCGGCGGTGGTGGCGATCAAGGTGGCCAGCGTCGTCGCTGGTAATTCACCCGTCTCCATGCGATCCTTGTGATCGTGAAAGTGAAGTCTAAGAATAAACGATCCTGATCGCTTGCGGTCAGGATCGTTTTCCTTTTTGGGTGATCTCCCTGATACCTTGATACGGAGTTCACATGCGCATTCGTACGTATGGCACCACCGGACCGGAACTCATCCTGATTCATGGCGGGCCGGGAGCCGCGGGGGGGTTGCATCGACTGGCACAAGGTCTGGAGGATTCTTTCCGAGTGATCGAGCCCTGGCAACGCAGAAGTGGGGGGACGCCATTGACCGTTGCCCGACACGTCGATGATTTATTCACAACGATCGAGTCGAAGTGTCTTGAATCACGACCAGTGCTCATCGGTCATTCATGGGGGGCCATGCTCGCGCTGGCTTATGGAGCCACACACCCCGAACACGTCGGGCCGATCGTGCTCATCGGATGTGGCACCTTCGATCCGGAATCAAGGCATCGATATCAAGAGACGACGAAACATCGCATGACTGAAGAAGCGCGGCGGCGGATTGATCAGGTATCACAAACAGTCATGAATCCGGATGAACGACTGCGGTCCATGGCCACGGTGCTCCTGCCTCTGTATTCCCATGACCTGCTCGACGTCCCGGTGCCTGAGGAATGCGATGCCCTTGGGCACGAAGAGACATGGCATGACATGATGCGTTTACAAAGTGAAGACGTGTACCCGGCTCAATTCCGAGTCATCCGGGGGCCGGTCCTCATGTTGCATGGCCGGGACGATCCACATCCCGGGGCGAAGATTCGGGACACATTAATGGGTGTGATGCCTCAAGTGGAGTACCACGAATGGTCGCACTGTGGACATTACCCATGGCTTGAGCGCGCAGTGC
>JAPULD010000216.1 GCA_027295365.1 Planctomycetota bacterium | reverse complement strand
GATCCCCTTGCGAACCATGCCCCGTTTCGCCGAGAAAGTGCAACGGGTCCTGGATGGAGATACCACAATTACTGGCAATCTGCGTCCACTTGGTTCAGCACCACCATCGCAACGCCCGCAACCGTGGAAGTACGATGACGGAAAGGACCGCGATGATTATCAGCAGTTTTTCACGATTCTCGAAAGTGGATGGCCAGTCCTTTGCATGGTCGGTTGCAAATACGCGGAATACGATTCGGTGACTTCATTGGAAACCGAATGGAGATTGGCCGGAACGTGGCCGGAGCCATCTCAAAATGCGAAGGGGAGACCTCGAATTCTGCCACTACGCCCCGTTCTGTTTCCCTTCGCCCTGAACACCCTTGTTTACGGCACATTCACTTGGTTGATGATATTCGGGCCTTTTGTGATCAGGCGGTCATTTCGTATCAAGCGCGGCAAGTGTCCTCGTTGCGCCTACATCCTCCTCGGCACCAAGCACGATGCCTGTCCTGAATGTGGATTGCGTTCATCAGTGTCTGACCCGCAATAATTCACATCCCGACACGTTCCACGATCATGGCCAGACGTTTCCTGAGGGTGGCGTTGGTGTGGTTCCTGTTGGGGGCGGTGTTCAATCTGCTTCTGGCCTGGGCGCTGGTGTGGTGGAATCCCCACATGACCCCAGTGCAAAATCCTGTTTTCCTGCACACGGATCAATCTCCTTTCTACTGGTCTATTCGTCAAGACAATCGATTCGGAACGATCTTGATTCACGCCAGCAGCCCCAGAACCCTCGACAGCGCCCAGTCCGTGAACACGTATGATTCCGCACCGGGATGGAGCCTGTTGCACCAGGTGCCGACGGTTCGAATGATCAGTTACCCTGGCGTGTGATGGAAGATGCCCGGGGCTGGCCACTTCGAAGCTTCCTGGCTCGGTATGTCAATGAACCGCGACACCTCGGTGATTCGCATCTCAATGTCATGGATGGCCTCCCCGTGTATCGCAGACGATCCGACTATCCGATGAGTCGTGAATTCATCGCCCTGCCGGCAAAACCAATCTGGTCGGGTGTGATCCTCAACTCGAGCTTCTACGCGTTGTGCTTTTGGATTCTCCTGGGCGGGCTGGGCCGGGTTCGTCGCGCCAGACGCCGACGACTAAATCGATGCATTCGTTGTGGTTACGACCTCCGGGGAGTCGAGCACGAGGCCTGCTCCGAATGTGGCATCCAGACCTCGTGAGACCGACTGGCCTTGCGATCAGTCGCACCAGGTCCCTTCCTTTTGTTCGAATAAACTTCCTCGCCGCACGATTCCTGATTTATGATGAGCTTCATGAACCCCGCCGTACGTACCGCGATTCGCTTCCTGCTCCTGGGCGGAGTTCTCAACGTGATCGTCTGTTGGTACTGCATGGGCATTGCAACATTTCCCGAATCAAGGGGTCGATACCTGATTGGCGAAGACCGCCTTGAACCTTGGGCGATCAAGCGATACGACTCGACGGGCGGGATGTTGGTCACGGCCTCCCTGAACGATTCCATCTTTTCGGAAAAGGCCATGGAACTCGATCTGAAAGATCTACCCAATTGGTGCGGTATGGACACTATGCCGGCGTATCAAGCCGGAGAACTCACGCCCAAGACTCACGCGTTCGCGTATGGATGGCCCATGCTCGGACTCTCGATGTCATACCACTCACTCCATAACATCCATAACGGTGCGATCCTACAAGATGAGTTTCGAGGATCGCTCCCTGGTTTAGAAATACCGGCCAGAATTATCCCGTTCGGCTTCATCATCAATACAAGCATTTATGCGCTGGCAAGCTGGCTGTTGGCGCTTCCGTTCATGTGGTTGAGAAGTCGATGGAGAATTCGCCAGGGGCTCTGCTGCTCGTGTGGTGCTGACCTAAAGGATTGCACCGAGAAGGCCTGTCCAGGATGTGGCTTCACAAATCCCGTTCGGCCAGCTCACACTGTGGAAGCTTCTTCATCTTCCAATTGAACGTACAAGAGCATGTTTCTACTCGCCTGACGATTTGACCGGGCTGGTCGTGGCTTTCTCATCAACCACAGAAACAGGACGAATCACGATTGTCACCTTTGTCCCCATGGCCGGAATGACGTCGGTGTTCACTTCCCACTCCGGGGCACGTATTGAGACCTGGTCCGACAACACCTCGCCAAAGCCCAGCACTTCATCGCCAAACGTGACGAGACCGATGATCGAGCCGCTCATGTCGGCGATATAAAATTCACCTTCCCCCAGTCCCTCGGGATACGTCTTGAACCCCGATCCACCGAAAATCCAGGGCATCTCGGGAAACTCATGGGCTCCATTGTGATCTCGTATCCAGAATCCGATGGGTTTCTCCCGGGGCGTGCCATGCTCATCGGGATATCGCACAAGGATGTTCACCGCGTCGCCCTTGGGGGGCTCGGTGCGAACCTTGTCATCTTCATAGATCCATCGTCCGGGGTGCCCACTCTCATACCCCGCCAGTAACAGGGCTGCGTGCACTTCGCTGGGCTTGCTGGAGATCACCACGAGTGATTCATGCTCGCGACTGGCCGGGGCACACGCGATTTGCTCGAGCCATCCCGCATCGAGACACACCGTGGCCTCGATCTCGACGATTTGCTCGTCGGGTTTCACCAGGATACCCGGAAATGGCCTGACCACTCGGGGGCTGGTTTGCGTTTGGTCGGAAGGCTGAGACTCTTGCGCCCTCACGGATGTCGCCAGACCAAGGACTACGAATGCCAGCGTCATTCGATGTTTCATCAACTTCAGGCGTTTCTGATCCATGTGGTTCACTTCTCTGACCATGTCAATGTTCAAGTAGCATAGCAATCTCCTCCCTACAATAGAGATCGACTTTCACACCATGCTTGAACTCTCACGTACCATCCGATTCTGCATCGATTTCATACCCCCCACGCCTCCGCCCCCGGGATTGGAGTCGACTACATTGGTGAGGGCCGAACCGAAGCACAACACCTTTGCCGGGTACCCCAGCATGAAAGGCCTGGGAGTGTATTACGAGTTGGAGGTCCGGGTCCGAGGCGAGGCTGATCCCGTGACGGGATACCTGATGAATATCAGCGAGATCGACGAGGCCGTTCGGCGCATCACAATCCCGCGGATTGAGTATTTCGTGCGTAAAAACCCGGATCGAGCCCTCGCGACGGTGCTGCGATCATTGCTCGAATCCCTGCAACCTGAATTGAATGAATCCATTGTTGTCCTGCGTTGGCGGTTGACCCCCTATTATTCGATCCAGATGAAGGCTGACGACATGATGCGAGTGCAGTTGAGTCAAATATTCGATTTCGCCGCCGCCCATCGGCTGCATTGCCCCGAGCTGAGCGAAGAAAGGAATCGTGAAGTCTTTGGCCATTGCAACAACCCCAACGGGCATGGGCATAACTATCGCCTCCAGGTGGACGTCACCACGCCAGTTGAATCAGGCGACGCCGAGGCATTCACCCTGACCGACCTGGAGCGGATCGTGGATGGGCAGGTCGTCAAACGGTTCGATCACACCCACCTGAACCTCGACTTGCCGGACTTCGATTCGCTCAATCCCAGTGTGGAAAATATCGCGAAGG
>JAPULD010000215.1 GCA_027295365.1 Planctomycetota bacterium | reverse complement strand
TTCCACGTCGATGGCATCGACGTGCCAGGCCAGAGGCGGATTCGTGGTGTCGAGTTCGATCCCCGCCGCCTTGATGAGATTTTCATCCAATTCCAAAACCTCGGCTTGGCGAAGAGGCCAGGGCTCATGCCAGATCCGCCCCCGGCCGACATACCGCTTCGTCTTCAAGTCGCATGAATACAGCGCGTATCGCTCGGTGAGGAAGTGGGCTAGGTTCTTCTCCCTCGCCCTTGAGAGAGAGGGCTGGGGAGAGGGTGATGCAATCGGTGATCCTTGCGCAATCGGCAACCCACCAGAGTCCTCCTGCTCCACCTTCCCCCGGCCCCTCTCTGCCCCGGAAAGGGAGGGAAGATCCTGCCTCCCCTGAACAAAATCTCCAGGTTTCCACACGCACTTCATCCCCACTTCAGGCCGCCTGACCCGCTTCACTTCATAATGAATCGTCCCATCCTCGCGGGATTCCAACGACATCCTCGAATGCACGTAGTTCAACTGCCATGCTTTCCGAGCCGCAATCACGGCCAGCTTGCTCTGGGCATCAAGTGAAAAGAACCACACCCCCGCCCCCGGACGCCCCGCTCCCGGAACCCCCGCCCCCGGATCGCCTTCCCGGACCACATACGTGCGCACGTTGCACTCCAGAAAATCCCGAGCCGTCGGGATAACTGGAACAAAGCGATGCCTGATCTTCATCGTGAAGGGGACGAGCCCGACCCAAGCCTGGCCTTCAAAGGTGTCGAGTTTCAAACTCTCGGGAATGAGTGACTTCAACATCTCGGGATCACATGGCCAGTGCATGAACAGCAGACTGGCCCAACGCATGAATACCGAAGGCGAGCCGGGAGGTCTGGAAGCATTGGGTCGATCAGCCATACGATGCGTCACCATACCAGATGGCCTCGCTGCCTCTCATCAGCCAGACTGTTAGGCCGGCTCAGCTTCGATCATTCCCCCCAATTCGTCTTTGATTTCGGGTCACAATCATCACATGATCGAACGAAACCCACGAGATCGTCCTGTTTGCCACAAGCGGCCTTGGGGTTTACGCTGAGTTCCATTGAGCAACCATTTCCCTCTGGAGACCACCTCCCATGGCGATTCGAGTCGGCATCAACGGCTTCGGGCGAATCGGACGACTGTTCACCCGAGCCGCCCTCAGGCAGGGAGGATTCGAGATCGTGGCCATCAACGACCTCGTCCCGGCGGACAACCTCGCCTACCTGCTGAAATACGACTCGACCCATGGCCGCTTCGAGCAGGAAGTCAGGGCCGTGAGCGATGGCATTGACGTGAATGGCACCGTGATCAAGTGCCTCTCGCAGCGCGACCCCAGTGCCCTGCCTTGGGGTGATCTTGGGGTGGACTACGTTCTGGAATCGACGGGTTTCTTCACCCAGTATGACGATGCGAAGAAGCATCTCGACGCGGGGGCCAAGCGGGTGATTCTCAGTGCCCCCACCAAGACTCCCGACCAGGTGCCGACGCTGGCCTACAAGGTCAACCACGAAACCTACAACCCCGAGACGGATCGGATCATCTCCAACGCGAGTTGCACGACCAACTGCCTCGCTCCCGTGGCAAAGGTCATCAACGATTCGTTTGGGCTCGATGAAGGTCTAATGACCACGATCCATGCCGTGACCGCGACCCAGCCCACGCAGGATGGCCCTTCCAGGAAGGACATGCGTGGGGGCAGGAACGCGTATGCGAACATCATCCCCGCCTCGACGGGAGCCGCGAAGGCGGTTGGTTTGTGCATTCCCGAGCTCAAGGGCAAGCTGACGGGAATGTCGATGCGAGTTCCGACGTTCGACGTTTCATGCGTGGACCTGACTTTCCGCACGAACAAGGAAACGACGCTGGCCGAGATCAACGCGGCAATGAAAGCCGCGGCGGATGGTCCGATGGAAGGCGTGCTCGCCTACACCGAGGACCCGGTCGTCTCCAGCGATTTCATTGGCGACCCCCACTCCAGCATCTTCGACGCCGCCGCGGGTATCGAACTGAACAGCCGCTTCTTCAAGATCGTCGCCTGGTATGACAACGAGATGGGATACGCCACGCGCTGCGTGGACATGATCCGGATGATGGCCGAGAAGGACGGCAAGGCGTAGTCGACTCACGCTTGTCGTTACATGGCCTTGAGGACTAGGCGTCCGAACGCCGTCAGCTCGTAGCCAACCTCGAAACTTTTCGTCAGCCCCAGGCCCTTGAGCTTTCGAACATCGGTCTTGAACGCCTTGAGTTCGCGATCAAGGGACGGAGCAAGGTCGCCCGCCCGACGCTGGGGGTGCTTGGCAATGAGCGCGAGCACCTGTTTGGTCCAAGGGCCGCGCCGGCTGAGGGTGTCCATGCGTTCGAGACGTTCGACAAGTGTGTCGACGTCGCCTTGGTTCGGGGCGGCGGACTTTGATTTCTTTGAGCTTCCTCGTTCGAAATGAAAAGCGACCCTAAACACCGAGGTCCGAGCCGAGATGGTCGTGCCTTTCGTCCGCAGCGCCGCCTTCAATTCATCCAACGATTCGAATCCGGCCCGCTTGATTTCAGGGGGCATGATCTTCCCCACCGACTCCTGGTCGATTGAATCGACGACGATCGCCCCGGGTCGTTGATCGAATCGATAACTCCCCCCAATCTTCACCTGCGCTCGGGACCACTTCCGAAACGTCAGGTTGATGGAGCCATCGCGAAGGTCGGCATGAAACCTCGTCTTGAAGAGCATGACATCCTCATGGCTAATTAAGAAACGCGCTAAAGCTCAACACAAACCATACCGAGATGGCGATGCCCAGTTTGCTGGCGGTGCCCAGGACGCGCCCTGCCGTCGCCCCCAGGGCGGGTTTCACCGAGCCCTTGACGGTGCCCTCCTCGCCCGACATCTCTCCGATCAGCGCGCCGAGGAACGTACCCAACAACGCGCCGAGGAAGGCCCCGAGGATCGTGCCCACCAGGGGAACGACCGAAAGCAATCCGGCGAAAAGAAACACGCCCACGAAGCCTCCGATGAGCGCGCCGACCATTCCCCGGCGGGAGGCTCCACCCTTTTTCGCCCCGGCGGCGCTGGCGAGAAATTCGACCAGTTCGCCAATGGCCAGCAAAACGCCGCACGCGATGAACACCCACCAGTCAAACGTCTGGCTTGATTCTTCAGGCAAGTAATACTGATCCGCCCATTCAATGAGCCCCGCCACCCCCAGCATGATCCACCCCCCGGGCAGGCCAATCACGACAAGCAGCAAACAGCCCGCCCCGATGAGGAAGAAGAGAGTCGCGACGATGTAGAGGATCCAATCCACACCGGTATATTGGCAGAAAGAGCGCGCCGATTCCAGCCCTGATCAGAATCGCGAAATTCGACCCTTGGCTTCGTGGATATCAGCCGGTTCGGTTCGTGATAATGTATGATCTGTGAATCGTTTTATCGCTCCGGAACCCACTATGACTGATAATCCAAATTCGCCAACTCCCCCGCTGCGACTCAATCATCATCCGGCTCGGTGCCTCAATTGTTTTTACGTCCTCGAAGGGCTCGTCACAAACCAATGTCCAGAGTGTGGCCTCCCGTTCGATCGAAAAAACCCGGCTACCTTTACTCGGAATGCACCTTACATCGGCTGGCTGTTTTGGCTTCCTTCGTGGCTGCTGGCTCTAGCTGGCATTCTTCTAGCGACATCCACCCTGTTATACATGGGCAACTGGGGGTATGCCCTCTGGTTTGCCGTTCCATTTGCAGGCGGGTCGATTTTGGGATATCGAGTTCGAGTTGGAAAAATCTTGCTGATCATGCTGGCGATTGGTTTAGCCTTCGGATTAATGTGTGCCATGATGGGAAACTATGGCGCAGGTCTGTTCTGTGCATTGCTTCTCGCGGTCATCGCGATCGGGCCACTCATCTTGGGTGCCGTTTTAGGGACTCTCTTGCGAATTATTCTCAAAGCCTCATCGTTCTCACAACGATCGTGGCTACCGATTCTCGCCCTCATGCTTCTGCCGATAGCCATTGGGCTGATCGAAGGCCGACCCCCGACATACCAATCCCGATCAGTTCAGACGTCCCAAATCATCAATGCACCGACCCACCAGGTCTGGGACGAATTGGTTTTCTATGAAGAGATCGATCGCGAACCACCCTGGCTCTTAAAGCTCGGATTGCCTCGCCCCCTTGGCACCACGGGAACGGTCGATCGAGTCGGGGCCATCAAGAAATGCCTGTACGACTCTGGCACGATTACAAAATGCATCACGGAATTCGAGTCTCGCAGACGTCTCGCCTTTGAGGTCATTGAACAAGACATCCACTTTGAACATGATGTTGAATTGCTGGGAGGTCAATTTGAACTCATCATCGAACCCCATGGGCAGACCCGCTTGACGTTGACCACGGACTATCGCCCCTTGGTGGCGCCGCGTTGGCTCTGGCAACCCATCGAAGAACTGGCCATTCACCAGCTTCATGAACACGTCCTGACCGGCATCAGTCAACGAGTTGAATCCCGAGGCGAAACTTTCACCATGGAGCATCGCCATGACGATGTCGATCAGCATCACTAATAAGTGGCGAGTGGATGCTCGTCATCAGATTGTGATTCCCATGTCGGCAACCGCGGTCTGGGGGCAGATGCGCGATTTGAGACGCTTCATTACTCGGGATCCTCTTCATCGGTATGTCCATGTCATGCCCAATGAATCTCAAACAACCGAAGAGGCCAAGACCCTTTACCCCATCGGAACAAAGTTATTGATTGAACATCGCCTGTTCGGGATCGGTCCAGATCGAAACTCAAGAATTGTGCGATGGGAAGAAGGCAAGGGCTACGCATTCAGTGATCTTTCGATCCGCAACCCCCGGATGAGCTTTCCCCACATCTGTGCGTATGAAGTGAGACCACGAAACAAACATGAATCAATCCTCTCTATACAAGCGAGAGGGCGATGGACGGCACACTTGATGCCAAAATGGATCGTCCGGTACTGGTTGCATTGGGTATTGAGAACAACCGGATGGATGATCCAATTGGAACTCCTTGCTGTGCGCAAGGCAAAGGCAAAGTCTGCCATTCGATCTAGGCCATAAACACTTTGCTGATGGTGGCCGAACCGAACAGATAAATCTCGCCTGATTTCCAGGCGATCGGCTTGACATCATAGCTTGCCTTCACTATCTTTGATGTGTCAAAATTCTGTTTTCTAAATATGAAAGGACGCCACCATGCGGCCGCGCTGTCTTTGTGCTCTTGTCATCGTCATGATTCTCATCCCATCCACCACCACCCGGGGGCAGGATGCCGACAAATCGTCCTACACACTGTTCAATCCCACCCCTCGCGAACTGTGGAGGCCCCTCAGCGCCGACCGGCCCGACATCACCGAGAGTCCCTACACCGTCGATGCCGGGGCGTTCCAGCTCGAGATGAGCTTCATTGACTATGCGAAGAATGGAGGCGACGAAACCTGGACCTTCGCCCCCTTCAATCTCAAGATTGGTCTCACCAACGACATGGACCTCCAACTCGTCTTCGATCCCTACGTCGATTCCGACACGGACAGTGGTGTGGGCGACTCTCAGATCCGCCTCAAGATCAACCTCTGGGGCAACGACTCTGGAAGTAACGCCTTCGCCATCATGCCCTTCATCAAGCTGCCCACCGCCTCCGACGACATCGGCAACGACGAAGTCGAAGGTGGCGTGATCTTCCCCTACTCCACGGATCTCGCCGAAGGCGTCGGGCTGGGGCTCATGTTCGAGACTGATTTCGTCTACGACGAGGAGGACGACGACTACGACACCGAATTCGTCTTCACGGGCGTCCTGGGTTTCGACCTCACTGACGAGTTGGGCCTGTACACGGAAATCGTGGGCATCTTCACCACGGATTCCGATGCAGACGATCGGGCCCTCCTCGGAACGGGTTTCACCTACGCACTGGACGAAAACACGGTGCTCGATGTGGGCGTCAACATCGGCCTCACGGGCGATGCCGATGACGTCAACATATTCAGTGGAATCACGGTTCGGTTCTAAGGATCGATCTCCGATCGAACCTGGGTCCACGGAACACAGGGTGCCACGGACAGCGAGTCGTCCGTGCGGATGAGCAATCTTCGCACAACCTACAGACGACTACGTTTCACTTCGCTGTCCGTGGCACCCGTTCAATTAAGATCGAGCCCGATTCACACTCGATCGCGTAAATGACGTGTTCAAAGCCCGCATACTGCGTTCGCATTCCGGGGCCAAGGGCAGGGATCATCCCGATCCGTTCTGCGACCTTGATTGACGGCTCGTTCTCAGGTCGGATCAACGCAATGATGCGTGACATCTCCAATACATTGAAGCCATATTCAAGGCACTGTTTGGCCGCCTCGGTCGCGTACCCCTTCCCCCAATGATCGGCATGAATGATGTACCCCAACCCGATGCATGATTCCCCCTCGATTTCAACTCGCATCAGCCCCGCCTGCCCGATGGGTTGGCCTGACTCCTTGAGCGAGACGAGCCAGTAGCCAAACCCATCACGTTCATACCGGCCGACTTGTCGCTCGATCCACGCAATCGATTCCTCGCGCGTCATCGGCGCGGGCCAGTAACGCATGACTTCGGGATGACCCAAGAGAGCGGCAAGAAATTCCAAGTCTTGCTCTCTATCAATTTCATGGAGAATCAAACGAACAGATTCGAAGACCACACCATTCTCGATCTTACGAATGGTCACAATTCATTTACTCTCAGGTAAGCGATAGAAATCGATGTCAATCGAAATGCCCAACTCCGCAATGCGTCGAGTTTCTCTGGATTCAATCCTGAACGAAGAATTTGCATCTCTTGAGTAAATGGCAATCCAAATACAGGTACGATATAACTCCGTGCACTTTGTTACACCTTCTCGCAACGATTCCAATTTAGTGAGTAGTGAATCCAGATGTGTCTCAACTGGATCTGATGTATCGAGTCCGCTTGAGAGTTTCCAACGACTGTGTGTACGCCGAGCTTTAGGATGCGGTTGGTTCGGTTGGTACGACTCACCTTTCAACCATGCCTCGGTCGGCTCAATTCCCATAATCTCAGTCACTGTTCCGATGTCATCTCCGAATTCAAATACGCCAAAGAAGACGTAAGATTTCATTGGATTTTGGTCGGCTGTCAATCTCATTATATTCCTTCTATTTTTTTCGTACCTACCGATTCACCACCATGATCTGCTCCAATGGCTTGCGATGGATATCGGGGACGGTGCAATCGTCCGCCGGGTATCCCATCGGGACCAGCAGGTAGGGTCGTTCGTAGACGGGGCGATTGAGGATCTTGCCCAGGAATTTCATGGGGCTGGGGGTGTGGGTCAGCGTCGCCAGACCCGACGCGTGGGCCGCGGCGAGCAGCATGCCGCACGCGATGCCAACCGACTCGTTGGCGTAATAAATCTGGTCGGACTTCGTCTCGGGGTTGTCGTCCTTCATGAGCTTGAAGATGACGATCAGCCAGGGGGCGATTTCGAGAAATGGTTTCTCATCGTCCGTACCCAGGGGACGCAAATCCTCCAGCCACGTGTCGCTGGCCCGGCGGGTATAGAACTCCCGCTCTTCC
>JAPULD010000214.1 GCA_027295365.1 Planctomycetota bacterium | reverse complement strand
CGTGAATCGCTTGGCGATGGTCTCCCGGTGTCGAAGGGCGATGTCGCTCATGGCATCGGGATTCGTGATGCCCTTTTCGTAGACCCAGGAAAGCAATTGCTTGGCCAGGAACCCGGGCCATCCATGCTCATCCCCGAACGTGGCCAGCGAGGCCGGGGTCTGCTCGAAAAATTTCAATCGATCGTCGGGTGATGTACTCACGAGGTCGCCCCGACCGTCAGATCGACGGTTTGATGATCAATATTGTTTTCGTCGAACCAGGCGTTGATGGCCTTGGAGGAGTCCATGCTGATCCGCCTCCCCTCGGGGTCGACATTCCGCTGACGCATGAACTGCTTGAGCGTGCCGGGGAGCCCGAATTCGACCTTTTCGTCAACGAGATTGTGAAGTTCGACCACGCCTTGATATCGCTGCACGAGATGGAGGATGAGTCCCTTGACCAGGTCTTCGGGAGCGCTGGCCCCGGCCGTCACCAGCACCGACTCGATGCCATCAAACCACGCCTCATCGAGTTCGTTGTGATCGTCGATGAGATGGGCTGGCGTGTCCGACGCCTCGGCGATCTCACGCAAACGCTGGGAATTCGAACTATTGCGACTGCCTACCACGAGTACGAGATCGCACGACTGAGCCAGGGCCTGTACCGCCATCTGGCGATTCGTGGTGGCGTAACAGATGTCCTCGCTGGGAGGACTCTTGAGGTTCGGAAACGCTTTCTTCAAAGCATTGATGCAGATATTCGCATCGTCCAGACTCAGCGTGGTCTGGGTCAGGTAGACCAGCTTGTCAGGATCGATGATGTACAGACCCGGTATGTCTTCAGGCGATTCGACGATCTGGATCGCGTCCGGAGCTTCGCCCATCGTCCCGATGACCTCCTGATGATCATAATGCCCGATGAGCAGGATCTGATATCCCTTTCTGGCATAACGAATCGCTTCGGCATGAACTTTGGTCACGAGAGGGCAGGTTGCATCGACAACCTGAAGCTTGCGATCGCGTGCCTGCTTCCGAAGCAATGGACTCACGCCATGCGCGCTGAAGACCACGATCGAGCCATGGGGGACCTGATTCACGTCCTCGACAAAGACGACCCCCCGATCCTCGAATCGATCCACGACATGGCGGTTATGCACAATCTCGTGATACACATACAGCGGTTCGTCGCCACAGATGTCCAGCAACTGGTCAACCACATCGACGGCCATGTACACTCCGGCACAAAAACCTCGGGGATTGGCAAGAATGATCTTCATGAAAGGGTCGTCCTCATCGTTTTCGATCATAGCCCGCCCGGGCATTTCAGGGTCCCTTTCTTTCCCGAAGATCGCATGGACGATACAGTGCTTGAGCCTCAAGGTTTCCCATACCCATCTCCATGTCCTCATTGACCATCAATCAGTTGCCACGATTCGGCCCCGACCAGTGCGAAGTCCTGAACCTCGATCAGGCTCGGGCGATGTGCCGCAAGTTGACGACGGGGCACTCCGAGAATTTCAGCGTCCTTTCGATGGTCGTGCCGCCTGAGTTGCGAAACGACTTCGCGGCTCTCTATGCGTTCTGCCGCTGGGCGGACGATCTGGGCGACGAAATCAGCGACCCCCAGATGTCGCTGGAACTGCTGGACTGGTGGAGGCGGGAATTGAATCTCTGTATCGAGGGGCAGCCCAGGCATCCCGTTTTCGTCGCTCTCAGGTCAACCATCGAAAAGCACGAACTGCCGATCGAGCCATTTGATGACCTGATCAAGGCGTTCGAGCAGGACCAGCACGTGACCCGGTATGACACCTGGACGCAATTGATCGAATACTGCCACCTGAGCGCTGATCCCGTCGGGAGGCTCGTCCTCATGATCTGTGGCGAGCCCCGGACCGACAAACTCTTCGCCATGAGCGACGCGACGTGCACCGCGTTGCAATTGACCAACCATTGGCAGGATGTCTCGCGCGACATCAAGGATCGGGATCGCATCTACATTCCCCGGGACTTGATCGGGATCGACGACTTCGATGAGCGATTGAAGCGGACCAACGCGTTGGGTCACGCGCCTGATCAAATGTTTTATGGAATGTCGCGCGACGTGATCAAGCAATGCGTCAAGCGAACCTGGGATCTCTATGAGCAAGGCGCTCCGCTGCTTGATGAAGTGAAACCGACGACGAAGCCAATACTCTGGTTGTTCGCGGCCGGGGGGCAACATGTCCTGCATCAGATCGAGATGTGGAATTTTGAAACAATTCTGCATCGACCGAAGTTGAGTCTACCGAGCCGGCTCGGTCTCGTTCTCAAGGCACGGTTTATGGCGCGCCGGGCTGGTCCGAAGGGAAACGATGCGTCATGACGACGGTTCTGGAAGCTCGCGTCTCAGGGGCCATGGAGCATTGCCGAAGGATCACCCGCGCCGAGGCGCGGAATTTCTATTACGGACTCAAACTGGCCCCCGAACCGAAACGATCGGCCCTATACACGATCTACGCCTGGATGCGTCGGGCTGATGATCTTGTTGACGACTTGGTTGACGAAACCACGACAGAGCAGGATCGGCGTGGCGAGAGGCTGGAACGGTTTCGCGAGGAGACCGACGCCGCGCTGGAAGGAAACCCGGTTGACGACGATCCCGTCTGGATCGGCTTGAGCCATGTCGTTGATTGCTTTGGTCTTGATGCATCGCTCTTTCATGACATGCTCGATGGCCAACTCGAGGACCTTGGCCATCGTGAATACGAGACCTTTGATGATTTGAGGCGTTACTGCTATCGAGTTGCCTCGACGGTCGGGCTCATCTGCATCACCATCTGGGGCTACGAACAAAAGGAAGCCGAGGCCATCGCGATCGATCGGGGGATCGCGTTCCAATTGACCAACATCATCCGTGACTTCCGCGAGGATTTCGACATAGGGCGTATCTATCTGCCCCGCTGCGATTTTCAGAAACATGGCTTGACGCCTCGACAGATGAGGGAAGGCGAGAACCCAGATGCGGCAAAGCGTTTCATTCTTCAACAGATCGACCGGGCGGAATCGTATTACCAGAAGTCGGAATCCCTTGAATCCATGATCCATCCCTCGTGCGCGCCTTCGCTGTGGGCGATGACTTCGATCTACCGGGGCACGCTCGACAAGATCCGACGAGATCCGGGGCGACTCATCGGTGATCGGCGTATCTCGCTCAACTCGTTGCGAAAGAGTTCGATCGCATTGCAGGCGAAGTGGCGCTCGTTCAAGGTGAAGCGTAATGCACCATTGACTCCCGAGGAATCGAGTTGAAGCGAACCGTGGTCATCATCGGGGGCGGCTTGGCGGGGATTGCTGCCGCATTGCGTCTCATTGAAACTGAGTACAAGCCAATCCTGATCGAATCCAGCCGACGACTTGGCGGACGTGCCACCAGCTTCGACGATCCGAGGACTGGCGAGACGCTCGACAATTGCCAGCATGTCGTCATGGGGTGCTGTACAAACCTGCTGGACCTGTACGAACGGCTGGGCGTGTTGGAAAGTATTGCATGGGGGCACTCGGTGTATTGGACATCGGGTCGGGGCGAGATCGATGAACTGGGCGCGGGGTGGTTGCCGGCGCCCTTGCATCTGGCCGGGGCCATGCGACGGATGAAGCTCCTGAGTAATGTAGAAAAGCGTCACATTGCCAAGGCCATGTGGCGCATCATCCGGATGGGTTCCAAAGGGCGATTCGAGTGGCGTGATTCGACGTTTCGGGCATTTCTGGATCATTGCAAACAACCCGAGTCCGTGATCACACGGTTCTGGAACGTCATCGTCGTCAGTGCCTGCAATCTCGACGTCGATCGCTGTGGGGCGGCCTTCGCCATCCAGGTCTTCCAGGATGGATTCATGTCCAATCGCTTCGGGTACTCAGTTGGTCTGCCCACCACGCCCCTGCGAGAACTCTACGATCCCGCGATCTCCATGATCGAACAAGGCGGGGGAGAAGTTCGACTCGGATGTTCGGCAAAGGCTCTTGCCTATGATTCTCGACGCATCACGGGGGTCAATACACTAGATGGGATGATCGATGCCTCCGCCGTGATGTGCGCCGTGCCCTTTGATCGACTCGACAAGCTTGTCTCGAGCACATTGCGAAAAGCCGACACGCGGTTGCAGAAACTTGATGCCTTTGCGTACAGCCCCATCCTTGGGGTGCATCTCTTTTTCGATCAGACGATCATGGAACTCCCTCATCTCACGGTCGTTGATCATGACATCCAGTGGGTGTTCAACAAGGGCGTCGATGAGCAGGGTCGCCAACATTTGCACGTCGTGATCAGTGCCGCCGATGTGTGGATGGATCTGGATGAAGCGGAGATCACCCGGCGTCTGGTCAAGGACATTCATAGCGTCTTGCCCAAGGCGAAAGGCCTCGACCCCATTCGAGTCAGGGTGATCAAGGAGAAAAGGGCGACCTTTGCCCCGACGCCCGGCATCGATTCAATCAGGCCGGGCCCGGCTTCCGGAACCGTGGGCTTGGCGGGGGGTGGAGTCCCCAATCTCTATCTCGCTGGCGATTGGACCGATGTGGGCTGGCCCTCGACGATGGAGGGGGCGGTGCGGAGTGGCTACGCCGCCAGCGAGGCGATCACCGGTCAAGGGGGTTTGGTCGACGACATCCCCACCTCGCTGCTTGGGCTGGCGCTGGGACTCCGTTGAATCGGCGGGAGCTTCTCACGCCGCCTTGGCAATCTTCACGTGATCCGATGACTCGCGTTCGATGTGGTCGAGGGCCTGCAACGCGTTGTATGCCGCGTACTTGTACAACTCCGAAAGCGATGGGTAATTGAAGCAGGTGTTGATGAACGTCTCGATGCCGCCTCCGGTTTCGATGACGTTCTGGGCAAGGTGGATCAGTTCCGTGGCGTCGAGGCCGACGATCGTCGTGCCCAGCAGTTGATGCGTCTCGCGATCGAACACGCATTTGACGATGCCCTGCCCATCGCCCAGCATGCGGCCCCGGGCATGGAAGTGATACTGAGCCCGACCCGCGATGACGGACCGTCCTGATTCCCGAGCCGCCTGCTCCGTGATCCCGGCGCAGGAAACGGGGGGGATCGTGTACAATCCGAGCGGCGGATGGGCGGCGACGCTTGTCTTGAATGGGATGTCAAACATCGCACACGCCGCGACGCGACCTTGCTCCATCGAGGTGGACGCTAGGGCGGGAAAACCGATGACATCGCCCGCGGCGAAGATCGACTCAACGTTTGTTCGATACTGCTCGTCAACGAGGATCAAGCCCCGCTTGCCCATCTCAATGCCAACTTCTTCGAGACCCAGATCACTCGTGTTGCTCTGGCGACCAGCCGCCCAAAGCAAGATATCTGCTTCCAGCGGAGCCCCCTTCTCGAATTCGACCTTGACGCCACCACCGGGCTTGCCGGTGACTGACTTCACGCTTTGCCCGAGTTTGAACTCCACGCCCGCCTCTTGCATCATGAGCGTGAGATGGTCGCGGCATTCGCCATCCAGGAAACCCAGGATCTCGTGGGAAGGGTTGATCACCGTCACCTTGACGTCGATTTCCGCAAAGATCGATGCGTATTCACAGCCGATCACCCCGGCGCCGACGATGATCATCGAATGGGGCAGCGTCGCCAGGTTCAGGACGCCATCCGCATCGACGACGCTTGGGTGATCAAAGGGAATGTGATCCGGTCGCAATGGCGATGATCCCGTGGCGATCAGGATATTGTCGGCTTCGAGTATCTTCGTCTCGCCCTGGTCGTCGGTGACCTGCACCGTATGAGCATCGAGCAGGCGTCCTGACCCATGATGCACTTCGATCCCGTGCCGATCGAAACTCGCCTCGATGCGATCGTGTTCCTGCTCTTCCAGCAGAAGCCGCCTGGCCATGAACCGGGGGACTGACAGGCCATGATCGATCGTGTATTCGGAACCGGGCAGGGGCGTGCGTTTCAGGGCCGAGCACAGCAGGGCCGTTTCGCGCAGGGCCTTGGAAGGCAGGGTTCCCGTGTTCACCATCGCCCCGCCGGGGCGAGTGTTCTTTTCGATGATGGCGACGCGTTTGCCGTAATAACTGGCCTGGGTCGAGGCCTTTTCGCCGGCGGGCCCGCAGCCCAGACAGAGAAGGTCGTATCGATCGTTCATGCAGGGCCTATCGATCCGAGGCCGACCATGATTCAGTCAATGGTCCGATTATGAGAACTGGATCTCAAGGCATCGATAATATTCGACCTGAACCATAAAAAACCGTGGTTCATTTTCACTATTGATCGTTGACGTTGACGAGGCTGGGGACATAATCACCGTTCCCTCGCATCACTTGAGACCACCAATGCAAAGACGACTGCACCAATTCAGCATTCCGTCGAATCCGTCCCGGACGGATGTGGTCACGTTGCGCTCGCTTCGACCCAGCCATTTCGTGGCTGGCTGATCACGCTTTCCGTCCCGACAAAACTCCGTCGATTTTGAATGTGTCCCTTTGCGCGGCTCATGTGCCGCGCCGTCCTGAACGTAGTGCGCATGAAGCGCAAGAGTATTGCCATGAGTAAGAAAAAGAACATCATGACCCTGGCCTCGCCATTGGCTCCCGAAGATGTCAGGCCTGATTCCTATATCGCCATTCACACGATGCTGTTTGATCTGCCGCTCTGGTGCCTGGATGCGGACGACCTGCGCTATGCCTCGTCGCCTCCGCCTCTCATCAAACGCGTGCCTCGGAATGCCGGTAAGCCATACAAGGTCAAGGCCGTCTGCCTGCCATATGTCTACGCGCTCGCCCCGGATGGTAAGCCACTGACGCTCGACCTGCGTCGATGTCGTCTCGTGCGTCTGGACGACCAGTATGGGCGCATGGTCTTCCAGGCCATGAAGGCCGAGGCGGGTCGAAGGAAAAAGGATGACGATGATGACGACGATGATTGAATCGAGTCGAGTCGTGATACGCAAGGTGAACCCCGGGATTCTCGTCCCGGGGTTTCTTGTGTCTTGTTCTTGAGGTCTCAGGCGACGATGTTGATCTCGAACGGGATGCCCTTGAGATTGACCTTGCCGGGCGTCTTGCCCGCCATGGTGACGCCGATGGGAACGAGCGTGGCGTCGATGTCGGTCATGAGCCAGGTGCGGTTCTGCTTGACCACGATGAAGTAGCCATAGGGGTCGCCCGTGGGGGCGAAGACGGTGTTGCCCCGATTCGAGGCTCGAACTTCCAGACCCGTCTTGCGCGTGATCTCCTCGCAGGTTCCGACCACGTCGGGGGTGACAAGGCCGATCTCGCAAGTCGCGATCAAGTTGGTGATGTCGAAATCGCCATCCTTGGCGTTAGGCAGGTTGTGCTGGGCGATGAACTCCACCAGGTGCCCCGACGGATCGTACCAGTAGACCGAGTGGGCGTTGATGTTCCGGAAGTGCACGACGTGCTTGCCCGTCTGCTTGTGGCGAAGCAGGGGCCAGCGCTCCTGCACCCACGCCATAGCGGATTCGAGCTGATTCTCCGGAATGTTGAACGCGAAATGGCACAACACCGATTCGTGCTCGTCGCGATCGTCGATGAAACGCATCTGGGTCGCGCCCGTCTGGACGGTGAACGAGTCGGACGTCTCCTCGACCAGGGGGAACTGTAAAAGTTTCGTGTAGAACCGACGCTGCTCGTCCATGCGATTTGAGAGGAGGTCGATGCGTTTGTAATGCACCGGGGTGGTGGCCCGGGGTGGCGTCTTCGAGGACTGTGGGGCTTGCATGGCGGCGCCTGCTTTCCAGATCGCCCCGGAGGCTAGTGAAGGGGTGTGCATCGCCGCGAACATCAACCCGGCATCACGAAGAAAAGAGCGGCGGTCCGATCGGGAGAGCATCTCGAACATGGCAACCTCCAGGGTGATCCATTCATTCGTATGAATCAGAAAGGATCGGGATGCTGCTGAATTTAGTAAGAAAACCCAAACCGGATGGATTGGGCCTTCATTGGAGTCTCAATGTTGGGAGTGATCAAAGATTTCCCCGTCGATCCTGTTCGATCTCCAGCGATTGGAAGAGGGCCTTGAAATTGCCCTTGCCGAAGCTTTGGGAACCATGGCGGCTGATGATCTCGAAAAACAACGTGGGGCGGTCCTGCAAGGGCTTGGTGAACAACTGCAAAAGGTACCCTTCGTCGTCGGCGTCTACCAGAATGCCAAGATCCCTGATCCGTTCGTGGTCCTCTTTCACCGCTTCGTGGCCATTGGCCTTGAGTGTGGCATCGACGCGCTCCCAGACCGATTGGTAATAGCTGTCGGGGATGCTCAGGAAGTCCACGCCCCGTCGGCGGAGCTCCGCAACGGAATTCAATTCGTCATCGGTGCGCATGGCAAGATGCTGGATTCCTGGGGTCATGTCATGCCATTCGAGGTACTCGAGGATCTGACTCTTCTTCTTGCCCTGGGCGGGTTCGTTGATGGGCATCTTGATGACGCCGAACCCCGAGTCCATGACCTTGGACATGAGGGCGGAATATTCCGTGGAGATGTCGTTGTCATCGAAGTGCTTGAAGAGCTTGAACTCCATGACGCTTTCGTACCACGCGACCCAGTGGTTCATCTTGCCCTCTTCGACGTTGCCCACGCAATGATCGACGAACTTGAGGCCACACGGGTTGGCCTTGTTGTAGTCGTTGAGGGAAAAGTTCTGCATCAACGCAAAGCCCGGGGTGAAGAGCCCGCCCAGCTTGACCTTGGGCAAGGCGTATTCGCCAGAACGGCTGACGAAGCTGTGCTGGGCCCGGCCATAGGTCTTGATCCCCGCCATGGTGACGCTGCCCTTGTCATCGGAATACGTCACGGGTTCAAAGGCGGACTCAGCCCCATTCGAGATGGTTTTCTCGTAGGTCCGTTCGGCATCGAAGACGGTGAACGCGACATCCTTGACACCATCGCCATACTTCAGGACTTCCTGGGAGGATTGCTGGTTTGCATTGAGCCCCGTGGTGAGAAGGAGCCTGATGTTGCCCTGGGTGAGCAGGTAGTTGGACTCTTCCCGCGATCCCGTGGTCAGGTCGGCAAACTGCTGGACCTGGAAACCGAAGGTATGAGCGTAGAAGTAGGCCGCCTGCTTGGCGTTGCCCACGTAGAAGCGAATGTGATCGACGTCGATCAGACGCAGGGGGTCGGTGGTGGACTGGGTCTTGGTGATCGATGCGGGTGTACTCGCGGTCGTCATAGCGAGATTCCTCCTTGGCATGGGCTTCAGCGTTCGAGACCGGCATGGATCCCCGGGGCAGCCGGCGTGATCTCCATGATAGGGCTCAACTCCAAATCACGCGGGACAGATTCTGAAGAATTCCACGGTATGATCGAGCCTCCATCAATGAGTTCGAGGGGGTCTTGATGGGATTGAATCTTGCCTGAATTTCCACATATGACCACTGAGTCTGAAAATGACATGGCTGGACTTCGGGGGGGGTGTGGATAGGTTGTATTTCGATTGCCAGAGACTGAGTCTCAGTGGCATGCTGGGTGTCCCTCGTTACTCGGATCGGGACATACACTTGGCCATGATCCGAACGTAGAATGAAAATGTGGGGGAAGTGTTACAGCCAGAACCCGGGGAAGGAGAGCGGACCCATGACCGGAATTATGCTGTTGATCGGTATTGTCCTTGCGATCGCCATCGTGAGTCTCGGGATGAGAGTCCCCAACAATTCGGTGCGTATCGGGGCGGGCGTGCTCGCGCTGGGCGTGTTGTTCATTTTCATATCGCTCAGCTCGATCCGGCTTGTCGGCGAAAATGAGATTGGCGTGCTCGTCAAGAATTTTGGTGGCAACATGGCCCCGGGTCAGATCATCGCCACCGATGGCGAGAAAGGCCCCCAGGCGCAGATCCTCGGACCAGGATGGCACTTCTGGTATTTTCCCGGTCTCTACGACGTCGAAAAATCTCCAGTTGTGTGGATCAAAGGCGATGAAGTGGGCCTGATCACGACCACCGATGGTCTTCCCCTGCCAAGCGGTCAGTTTTTCGCGCCGGAATGGGAGCAGGATGAATTTGGTGGGATGCTCGATGCCGAACAATTCCTCACTACCAGTGGTGGTTTCAAGGGCCCCCAGGCGGCGGTATTGCCCCCCGGCAAGTGGCGGATAAACCCCAGGCTGTACACCGTGGAGCGCGTACCGGTAACGAACATCGAAAAGGCCACGGTGGGTGTGGTGAAATCCAACGTCGGCAACCCACCCGAAGATGTTGCCCCGGGCGAGGGCCAAATCGTCGAGAAAGGGCAACGAGGTATCTGGCGTCAACCCTATACACCTCAGAAGCTCTTTCTGAACACCAAGGCGTATGAAGTCACGATGATCTCCAATAAGCAGCAGATCATCCGATACGGCATCGGAGGTGAATCTGAAGAATCGGAAATCGAGGTCCGAACGTCGGACGGCTACACCTTCCCCGTGGATGTTCGCGTGGAGTACCAGATCCGTCCTCTGGATGCGCCGTTGGTGGTCGTGGAATTGGGTGATGACGGGTCACAGCTTCGACTGCGTCTGGCTTCTACCGTGAGGGCGATCTTCCGGAACAACGCTGAAAGCATCAAAGCCCTGGACTACGTCAATCAACGTTCACAACAGGAATCCTCCTCAACAAAGGCGATCGCTGAAGAAATGATTAAGGTCGGCGTCAGTATTATCGCGGTCCGCATCGGCTCCATCGCCGGAGACGGTTCGTTGAGTGAAATCCTCAAGACCCAGACCGATCGCGACTTGGCCAAGCAGGAGCAAGAGACCTTCCAGATGCAGCAGCTGGCTGCCGAACAAAAAAAGGCCCTGACCCGCACCCAGCAGGAAGCGGAGGAAGAGAAGAGGCTCGCCACCGCGAGGTACGAGGTCCAGATCGAAGAGCAGAACAATTTGAAGATCATCATCGCCGCCAACGCCGAAGCCGAGGCGATCAAGATCAAGGCCGAGGCCCAGGCCGAAGCCTACCGCGTTATCGCCCTGCAGATCGGGCCCGGCAATGCGGCTCTCATCGAACTGCTCCAGATCGTGGGCGAACGGGGCATCAACATCACGCCCCGCGTCATGGTGGTGGGTGGTAATGGTGGATCAGACGCCAAGGATGCCCAGACGACGGCGCTCATTGGCACCATGCTCGACTCGATGATGGCCGAGAAGCCGGCTCCCTCAAAACCTGAGAACTGAATCAAGACCCAACCGAGCCGGGTTCGAGAGAACCCGAGAACCCGCCGTGCCCAACCACACGGCGGTGTTTTTTTAATGGTGGAACGGGCATCCTGCCCGTTCATGATTCAAGTCGCACAGGCTGGAAGCCCGTGCCACCAATCAGTACGTCAGCACCGACTCGACCTGATAGGGTTTCAGCTTTTCGCGTCCCTTCAGATCCGTCAGTTCGATGAGCAGCGAAACGCCCACGATGTCGCCTCCCAGATGTTCGACGAGTTGGCAACAGGCCTGCATCGTCCCCCCCGTGGCGAGCAGGTCGTCGACCAAAAGTACCTTGTGATGACTTGTGAGGGCGTCGGCGTGAATCTCGAGTGAATCGGTGCCATACTCGAGTTCGTAGGTCATCGACTTCGTTTCGTAGGGAAGCTTGCCGGGCTTTCGCACCGGGATGAAACCACAATTCAAGGCCTGGGCGATGGCGGTGCCAAAGATGAAGCCCCGGGACTCGGCTCCCACCACGAGATCCACGTTCGAATTGCGATAGGGATTGGCCATCAATTCCACGGCCAGGGCCAGCCCCCCCGCGTCGGCCAGCAAGGGCGTGATGTCCTTGAAAAGAATGCCCGGCTTCGGAAAGTCGGGAATGTCGCGAATGAGGGGTTCGAGTCGGTTGGGCATGGTGGGATTTCGAAAACAGAAAGTTGGAAAACAGAAAATAGAAATTGGGACGGGGGTGGGGGACAGGATAACGCTCTCTCGTGAGTTTGTCGGGTCTCAGAGGGTTTGGAAACATTCATGGGTTCCCGGGGCTATGATGCAGTTCTATGGCAGACTCGAAATCAACATCGGCAAAGAAGCAGAAGCTGGAGACCGTCGAGCCCATCGGGTTGCGGATCCTGATTCGCAAGGACGAAGACAAGAAGATCACCAAGGGGGGCGTGCATCTCCCCGACAAGCTGGAGATCCCCACGTTGACGGGGCGGATCGTCGCGGTAAGCCTCCAGGTGGACAACGATGAGGACTTCCCCATCAAGCAGTACGACCGGGTG
>JAPULD010000213.1 GCA_027295365.1 Planctomycetota bacterium | reverse complement strand
GGAATGGTGCTCGTCACGGGTCCGACGGGCTCGGGAAAGACGACGACGCTCTATTCGGCGCTCTCCGAGCTGAACAGGACGAGTGAGAATCTCTCGACCGCAGAAGATCCCGTCGAGTTCAATCTAACCGGCATCAATCAGGTGCAGATGCATGAGGATATCGGCCTGAACTTCGCGGCGGCCCTGCGATCCTTTCTGCGCCAGGACCCGGACATCATCATGGTTGGTGAGATTCGCGACTTCGAGACGGCAGAGATCTCCGTCAAGGCCGCACTGACGGGACACATGGTGCTCTCGACGCTGCATACGAACGATGCCCCGTCGACCATCAATCGCCTCCTGAACATGGGCATCGAGCCCTTCCTGGTGGCCTCCGCCGTCAACTGCATCGTCGCTCAGCGACTCGCCCGTCGGATCTGTTCGGAGTGCATCGATGACGATCCGGATGTCGAACTCGAGAAACTGCTCGACGCCGGACTCAGTCCAGAAGACGCCAAATCCTACACGCCCAAGAAGGGACGCGGCTGCGCCAATTGCTCCGACACCGGCTTCAAGGGACGTGTCGCGATCTACGAGGTCATGGTGATGACCGACCCGCTCAAGGAATTCGTGCTCAACGGCGCATCGGGTACAGAGATCAAGCGCGAAGCAATCCGCGGCGGAATGGTCACGCTCCGCCGCAGCGCACTCAAAATGATGCTCGACGGCACCACGACGATCTCGGAAGTCTACCGCGTTTCGACTTCAGATTCGTCGTAGTCAGGGAGGATTCCGGTTTTGGCGAACATGCATCAGCTTCTCAAGGCGATGATCGAGAAGGGAGCCAGTGATCTCCATGTGACGACGGGTACCCCTCCGCAGTTTCGGATCGATGGAAAACTACATCCATTGAAGGTCCCGCCGTTGTCTCCCCAAGACACGAAACAGCTCTGCTATTCGGTTCTGACCGATGCCCAGAAGCATCGCTTCGAGGAGACCAATGAACTCGATCTCTCATTCAGCGTGCAGAAGCTCTCGCGTTTTCGCGGCAACGTCTTCGTTCAGCGCGGCAATGTCGCAGGCGCCTTTCGCGCCATTCCCTTCAAGATCCTGACTTTTGAAGAACTCGGCTTGCCACCGATCGTGGCGGAGCTGTCCAAGAAGCCGCGCGGATTGATCCTGGTGACGGGCCCGACCGGTTCGGGCAAGTCCACGACGTTGGCTTCGATCGTCGATCGCATCAATCGGGATCGAAACGAACACATCGTCACGATCGAGGATCCGATCGAATACCTGCATCCACACAAGGGTTGTATCGTAAACCAGCGAGAGATCGGCGCGGACACAGAGTCGTTCCAGGCCGCCTTGAAATACATTCTGCGCCAGGATCCGGACATCGTACTGATTGGTGAGCTGCGTGACCTTGAAACGATCGAAGCCGCGCTGACCGTCGCAGAAACCGGCCACCTCGCCTTCGCGACGCTGCACACGAACTCCGCGATACAGACGATCAATCGCATCGTGGACGTCTTCCCGCCCTTTCAGCAGTCCCAGATTCGGCAACAGCTCTCCTTCGTGCTCGAGGCCGTGATGTGCCAGACGCTGCTGCCTCGGGCCAACGGTCCTGGCCGGGGTCTCGCTCTCGAGGTGATGATTCCGAATTCCGCGATACGTGCCCTGATACGCGACGACAAGATTCATCAGTTGTATTCGTCGATGCAGGTCGGCCAGGGCAAGTCCGGAATGCAGACCATGAACCAAAGCCTCGCTTCGTTGGTGACGAAACGAGTTGTGGACGCGGAGACTGCAAAGGGTCGCAGCCCTGATGTCGAGGAACTCCAGCAGCTGATCAACCAAGGGCCGGACGCGAGAAGCGCGGCCGGCGGACGACGTTCGTAGAGAGCGGATGCCAAGAAGAAAATTCGATCATCGGTGCCCAATCAGGCGATGATCGAGGGAGATTGAGACATGCCGATCTATCTATGGACTGCGAACGCACGTTCGGGTGACAAGAAAGCCGGAGAGTTGGAAGCCGGCAGCCGCGAGGCGGTAATGCTTCACCTGAAGAATATGGGCCTGGTTCCGCGCAAGGTGAAGGAGAAGCCGAAGGATATCTCGGAGCTACTCCCCTTCCTGGCGCCAAACGTGACCATCAACGATCTGGTCGTTTTTACGCGCCAGTTCGCGGTCATGATCGACGCGGGCCTTCCGCTCGTGCAGTGTCTCCAGATTCTCGGCGATCAGCAGGCAAATATCACCTTCAAGAAAATCATCCGGGCCGTCAAGAGCGATATCGAGTCCGGTTCGACCTTCGCCGAGGCTCTCGGAAAACACCCGAAGGCCTTCGATGACCTGTTCGTGAATCTCGTCGCTGCGGGTGAGGTCGGGGGTATCCTGGACACGATCCTGAATCGGCTGGCCATCCAGCTGGAGAAGGCGGAGAAACTCCGAAAGCAGTTGAAGGGTGCGATGGTCTACCCGGCGACGGTCTCCATCATCGCCATCGCCTGTATCGTGCTGCTGCTGGTCA
>JAPULD010000212.1 GCA_027295365.1 Planctomycetota bacterium | reverse complement strand
TCCCCGCTGGTCGCCCGATGGACAACGGTACGCATTTCTCATGCACAAGACCGATGGTATCGAATTGTGGGTTGGCCACGTCAAGACGATGCGGGTCAGGGCGCTGACCGAAGCGAAGATCAATAGTGCTGGAGGCGCGTCGTTCGTATGGATGACCGACAGCCAGCACATCCTGTGCCGGATGATTCCTCATGATCGAGGCGATAGACCTGAGCCTCCGGTCCTGCCCAAAGGTCCGGTTGTCGAGGAGAACGATGGGCGCATCTCGCCGGTACGGACGTATCAGGATCTCCTGTCGAACCCCCATGACGAGAACCTCTTTGACTGGGTCATGACATCGCATCTGATGATGCTCGACTGCAACTCAAGCCAGCGACGACGAATCGGTGAACCGGGTATTTACACCAGATTTGATCCGGCACCCGATGGAAAGCATTTGCTGGTGTCGAGCCTCCATCGTCCATACTCGTATCGAGTGACGGCACGCTCCTTCCCCACGACGCTGGAAGTCTGGGACACGAACGGCAACCTTGTGCAGCACATTGCCGACTTGCCATTGCGCGACACCACGCCGATCGGAGGCGTCGCCACCGGACCTCGAAGGCATCAATGGAGTGCCCGAGAGGATTCCGCCCGATTGCTCTGGATCGAGGCTCTCGATGGTGGTGACCCAAAAACCAAGGTGGAGCATCGGGACCGTCTCATGTGGGTTGATGCGCCGTACGATGGGGAACCCGTCGAGGAGATCAAGCTCGAACACCGCTACTCCGGATTGGCCTGGGTGGATCGTTCGAACTACATCCTGATCACTGAATTCGATCGCGATCGTCGTTGGACACGAACCTGGCGACACAACTTCGGGACTACGACCGAATCGCCACGTGTGGTATTCGATCGAAGCGTCAATGATCGATATGGCGATCCGGGTCGTCCTCAAACGCGGACCAACGCCTCGGGACGCTCAGTCGTGATCATGCAGAATGGAAACCTCTACCTGTCTGGGGCCGGGGCATCGCCTCAGGGTGATCGACCATTCCTCAATCGGATGAATCTGCTGACCCTGGTGACTGATCGACTCTGGCAGAGCCGCGACGGGCGCTACGAAACAATCGTCGCCATGAGACCAGATTCGTCGGATGTCATTTACCGGTCAGAATCTCCCGAAGAACCGCCCAACTATTTTCTTCTTGATCTGAAGAACGATCACAGAACTCAGTTGACGGCGTTTGAGGATCCCACGCCACAGATGCGAGGCATCCACAAGGAACTCGTGACGTATGCCCGGGACGATGGCGTCAATCTTTCCGCCACGCTATACCTGCCCGCAGAATATGAAAAAGGCCAACGCTTGCCCCTGATCGTCTGGGCGTATCCCCGGGAATTCAACAATGCAAGAACCGCGGGGCAGGTGCGTGGATCACCCTATCGATTCACGCGTGTCGGCGGAACGTCACACCTGTTCTTCCTCACGCAGGGCTATGCCATCATGGATAGCGCGACGATGCCCGTGATTGGCGACCCCGAGACGATGAATGATTCGTTTCTCGACCAGATCGTGTCCAGCGCCGATGCCGCGATCAAGTTCGCCTCGGATCGAGGCGTCGCGGATCTGAATCGAGTTGGCGTCGGGGGGCACAGTTACGGGGCCTTCATGACGGCCAACCTGTTGGCCCATTGCGATCTATTCGATGCCGGCATTGCGCGAAGCGGCGCGTACAACCGCACCTTGACGCCCTTCGGTTTTCAGTCCGAGCGACGCACGTTGTGGGAAGCGCCGATGTCATACTTCCGGATCTCCCCGTTCATGCACGCGGACAAGATCAACGAACCCATCCTCCTGATTCATGGCCAGATGGACAATAATTCAGGCACGTTTCCCGTCCAGTCGCAGCGAATGTACCACGCGCTGAAAGGGCATGGCGCCACAGTGCGACTTGTCATGCTCCCCTACGAAAGCCACGGGTATCGGGCCAAGGAATCAGTCCTGCATGTCATGGCGGAAATGATCGACTGGTTCGATATTCACGTGAAACATGCCGGAGTGCATAATTACGATCCGGGAGACCAGGACGCGACCCAGCCCTGAGTTCTTGCAACTCGATCATGACGTGGCGTCGGTACGCCTTGATGCGAATTGGAATTGGTGACGATGAGACTCACAGTCGTCCGAACCAAAGCAAGTGAGGTGTATACTGCTTCCGGACGTCGCGGGATGGATGAGTTGAGGCAGTGGTCGTTCCTCATTCCCGGCGAGAGATGAGCGTGGAAGGAAACCAAGATCTCGGACGGTTGGAGATCGGAAGGGCATGAATCAACTCACCGCCGAGCAATGGAAACAAGTCGAGGCGCTCTTTGCGACGACCAGTGAACTGACGCAGGATGAGCAGGCTGTATACCTCAAAGAGCATTGCGATGACGATACCGTAAGCGCCGAAGTCCACTCATTGTTGAAGGCCCGATCCAGGGATCGAGGACAGTTCGAAACGTCTGTCGGGCAAGGCAGCGCCGTCCGCCGTTTTGGTTTCGCCGCCCTTCGTGGGGGAGGCGACTTGACCGGGCAGACCATCGGTCGGTATACGATTCATCGCGTCATCGCGGTTGGGGGTATGGGGACGGTCTATGAAGCCCAGCAGGAAACACCCCAACGGGCCGTCGCGCTGAAGGTCATCAATCCCGGCATTGCCACCGCGGACTTGATTCGACGTTTCGAGCAGGAAGCCGAAGTCCTGGGCAAACTGCATCATCCCGGCATCGCCCAGATCTACGATGCCGGAACTTTTGACCTGGGGGCCGGTCAACAACCGTATTTCGCCATGGAGTTGATCCAAGGTGAGTCGCTGACTAATTTCGCGAAAAAGGAAAACCTCAGCACTCGTCAACGGGTGGAGCTCATGATCCGAATCTGTGAAGCGGTTCATCACGCGCACCAGCGGGGGGTGATCCATCGCGACCTCAAGCCGGCCAACATTCTCATCGACGAACTGGGACAGCCCAAGATTCTTGACTTCGGCGTCGCCCGGGCGACCGATGCAGATCTCCAGACCGCGACTCTTCGTACGGACATCGGGCAACTCATCGGCACAGTGCCATACATGAGTCCCGAGCAAGCGACGGGTCGCCCCGACGAACTGGACACGCGCAGTGATGTCTACGCCCTCGGCGTGGTGCTGTATGAACTGCTTGTTGGACGACTTCCATACGACGTGAAGGACAAGATGATCCATGAGGCGGTTCGGATCATCAAGGAGGACGATCCCATCCCCTTGAGCACCATCAATCAGGGGCTGCGGGGCGATCTGGAAACGATTCTCAGCAAGGCCTTGGAGAAAGGAAAGTCGCGCCGTTACCAGTCGGCGTCGGAATTCAAGTCGGATCTGGGACGATACCTCAACGACGAGCCCATCGCCGCGAGGCCCCCCAGTACGATGTACCAGCTCGGCAAGTTCGCCCAGCGCAACAAGGCCATCGTGAGCACCATCGCGGCGGTGCTCCTCATGTTGCTGATCGGCATCGTGGTGACCACGGCCATGGCGATCGAGCAGACGCGGCTTCGCGACGTGGCCGAAGAGCATCGTATCGAGGCCGAGAACGAACGCGATCGGGCTCGCAGTGCGGAAGCCGTCGCGGAGGAACGACGAAACGAGGCCGAGCGGCAGACGCGCATCGCCACCGAGGTCAACCAATTTCTCAATCAGGACTTGCTGGGGGCGGCCGATCCGTATCGATCGCAGAACTTCAATCTCACCATGCGAGAAGTGCTCGACACCGCCGCTCTTCGCATCGAGGGGAAATTCGCCGACGAGCCTTTGATCGAGGCGGACATACGAATGACGATCGCCCGGACGTATCAACATCTTGGCGTCGATCCAAAGGCCGAATCGCATTACCAAAGAGCCATTGAGTTGCGCCGCGCCGAGTTGGGACAAGATGCACAACCCACCTTGGAGGCCCGATCGGGTCTGGGCGTTCTCTGCTGGAGATTCGGCCGATACGAACAAGCCGAGCGAATACACAAGGACGTGTACGAGGCCTACCGGAAACTCCATGGCCTCAACCATCGTAACACGGTCGGGCAGATGAACAACATCGCCCTGGTCTATTGGGCACAAGGGCGAATCGAGGATGCGGTCGAGCTCTTCGAGCAATCGTACGAACTGCAATTGGAGATCAGCAACGAAGAGGATCCTGACACGCTGACGATCATGCAGAATCTCGGCAATTACTACCTCGACCTGGCGAGACACGAGGAAGCGGAGTCGATCCTCGAGCGAACGTTGGAAACGCAGCGTCGTGTCAATGGCGACGATCACCCCAGGACGATCTCGACGATGACGTTGTTGTCCAAGGCGTACAGGCAGATCGGCCGGCATCAGGAATCCCGGGATCTGGCCCGTGAAGCCGTCGATCGCGCCCAGCGCGTGCTCGGCAACGAACACGACACCACACTCACTTCGATCGGCGCCTTGGCCCAGGCTTACAAGCAGATTCAGCAATACGACGAAGCGGAAAGGCTCTTCCAGGAGCGTCTCGACTTGATACGGGCCTTGGTCGAATCGCATGGCATGTCCCCCGCCAAGGCCCTGATGGATTTCGGAGCCTTCTATCAGGCACTGGGGCGTTTCCAGGAAGCCCAGCCTCTTCTTGAAGAAGCCCTTCAGATGTATCGCACCCAGCTCGGCGTCGGGCATCTCTACACCCTGATCGTGACAACCTCACTTGCGGAACTGTATATGCACCTAGGGCTTATCGACGAGGCTGAGCCTCTGTTCCTCGATATCCTCAACACCCGGAAGGACACGCTGGGCGAGGACGATCCGCAGACCCTCACGGCCATGGCCAACGTGGGGTGGGTGCTTTGGCAACGCGGGAAGCTGCAGGAAGCGGAGCCTTATTTTCGGCAGGCGCTGGAGACGCGACGAAAGGTCCTACCCGAATCACATCCTCATACCTTGCGTGTGCTGGGACAGTACGGCAACCTCCTTCAATTGCTCAAGAGATACGAGGAAGCCGAACCGTTGGTGAAGGAAGCGTACGAGTCTCAGGAAAAACTTGTCGGGCCGACGCATTCGGACACCATGGTGGCGTTGAGCATTTACTCGCTCTTCTTCGCCGAGCAAGGTCGATTCGAGGAAGCAGAACTCCTGGCCCGTGATGTCCTGGAACGCAGTCGATCCGCCATGCCCGCGGAACATTGGTTCATCGGCATCTTTCTCATGCGGCATGGCCAGTGCCTGGCTCGTTTGAATCGCAGCGAGGAGGCAGAATCTGAATTGCTTGAGGCACAGCGCATCCTGAACCAGTCGCTGGGAACAAGACATCAGAGAACACGGCAAGCGGTGAAAGCGTTGGTGGCCTTCTTTGCATCGACCGATCGACTTGAGGAATCCGCTCGGTGGGAGGCCAGTCTGCGAGAATCGGAGAATGAGCCAGATCATTAGTTGGGGTCTGTAATTTTAGATCTTCTGACCCGCCTCGCTTCTCATTGGATACACGCTTCACTGGCTGGTGAGGAGGAATGGTCGTTCTGATCGACAGCGTCGATCGCCATTGCTATTCCTGACGCGAACGTCGTCTCTCACGAGGCGGCATTCGCTTTTTATATTTAATGATGTCACCTCGTGAAACATTCTTGATCAGTCGAGAAATTCGTTTTCAAGGCGATGACGCAATTGATCGAGCATGAGGTTGCCACATCCGCCGGGCGAACATCTGGCTTCAGTGCTCTGCTGGGGTGTCCGTTGATCCGATTCGTAATCGAAGGCCGCCGCCTGTCGATACGCATCGCGAAACGGAATCCCCCGCAAGGCAGCTTCAACCGCACGATCGGTCGCATGGAGCTCAGGATCAATCGTGTCCCGCATGGCTTCACGATTGAACGAGATCGACCCAAGCAGGCAGGGCAGCAACTCGACGGTTCGAAGCGTGTGGAGCAGACCCCGTATGACCGGTCCCTTGGTCATCTGCAGATCACGGTGATATCCGCTGGGTAGCGATAATAGGTTCTGAAGTTCGCTCATGGCCCCGGCAATCGGAGCGATGGCACCGCGCATGAGTTCCACGAGATCAGGATTCCTTTTGTTGGGCATGATCGACGATCCCGTCGTGGCCTCTTGTCCCATTCGCACAAAATCAAACTCCGAGGTGCAGAACAAGCTCAAATCCCACATGAACCTTCTCACATCTTGCAGGATATGCCAACACGTTTGCAAGGCTTGCATCTCGTGCTTCCCTCGGCTGTTCTGGGCATGGAGCCCGTTAATGAGTATTCGATCAAATCCGAGTGTGTTTGTGGTCAAATCACGATCAAGCGGGAGGTTGACGCCATAGCCCGCAGCGGTACCGAGCGGATTGGCGTTGAGCCACGTAAAGGTCATTCTCAGCAGTGACAGGTCTTCGATCCATCCTTCGGCGATGCCGGCCAGCCAGAAACCGATCGTGGAAGGTACCGCTCGTTGCAGGTGCGTATAGCCCGGCATGACTGAATCGTGCTCTTGTTGCGCGAGGTCAAGACACGCGTGCGCTCCTATTTTTAATGCGGCATGAAGACTTCGCAGCGTCGCTTGGATGAAGAGTCTTTGGGCGACGAGCACCTGATCATTGCGGCTGCGTCCCAGGTGCACCTTCTTGCCGAGATCGCCGAGATGGTCGGTCAGATCGAATTCGATGGCGGAATGACAATCCTCGAAACGTTCATCGAGCACGAAATCACCTCGCTCAAAGCGAGTCCGCAAATCGTGCAAGGCTTCCACCAGCGAGTTGGACTCTGACGAGGTCAAGGCACCGATCGATTTCAGGCCTTCAACGTGTGCGATCGTGGCTTCGATGTCGTAAGGCAATAGGTACCGATCCAGGAGAACATCGTCGCCCGCCAGGTAGCGCTGGATGTTCACATCGACAGTTGTGTCATCTATTTTCCAGAGCAAGGTGGTCATGGGGTCAGTCCCTCCATTGGGTCAAAGCCAGATGCGAGGTTGATGTTCTGGATCGCTTGCGAAGCGGCTCCCTTGAGCAGGTTGTCGAGCGTGACCACAAGCGACACGTGGCACGGATTGTTCTCGTCGATGGTCAAGCCTCCGATCGTGGCTTGAGGACTGTTCGTTGCATCGCGCACGAACGGAATTTCGTCGGGTCGGATTTTTATCAAGTGATGATTTGCATAAAAATGCTCGTACAACTGGGAGAGTTCGATCGGATCAATGGGTCGCTTCAATCTGGCCATGATCGTGGTTGTAATCCCCCTGAAGAACGGCGCCACATGGGGGGCGAAGCGGATTGCCTGGCCAAGATGATGCGAGACCTCGCGCTCGTGGAGGTGCCCTGT
>JAPULD010000211.1 GCA_027295365.1 Planctomycetota bacterium | reverse complement strand
TTGCGCCCCGAAGAGGCGGACGTGTGCATTCACGGCATTGAACAGGAAGTCGCGCTGCTCGACCGTTTGGTCGGCGACCTCGTCGAGACCGCCCGCATCGAATCGGAGGCGAATTCTGTGCGCCCGAATACGTTTATGTTGCTCAACTGGGCAAGTGAGACGCTGCGTCGCCTGGAGAGCAAGGTCCGCTCCTGCCAGATCGACTGGACAACGAAACTGCCCGAGCAAGATCGGGAGATCAGCGGAGACCCGCAGCGTCTGGCACAAGCAGTAGGCAATCTGGTGGACAACGCGATCAACGCTCTCGAGGGGCGATCCGACCCGCGGATCGAGGTGTCTATTGTGATGGATGAGGATCGTTGGTCGCTCGATGTCGATGACAACGGTCGTGGAATCCCTGAGGACGAACTGCCTCACGTGTTCCGGCGTTTCTATCGGGTTGAAAGGCATCGGGGACGCGAGCAGGGGGGAGTCGGTCTGGGGCTGAGTCTGGTGAGGGCCATCGCAGAGGCCCATGGCGGGGAGGCGTCGATCGAAAGCCAGGCTGAAAAGGGAACGAAAGTCACGATCACCATTCCCTTCAAACGAAACTGAAAATTTTTTCAATTTCCATACTTTCCGGACACTTTCGGGGAACTCCCCGGACATCTGAAGTTCATTCTCATCGTGAACCCGACCGGACCGACGGTTCCTCGCAATGAACTGCCGGTGATCGTGGTGGGGGCATCGTATGAAGCGATGCAAATATGGCGACTTCAGAGGCGTCAACAGGATGCCCGGAAAGCGAGGAATTCAATGTCCGAACCCATCATTCAAGTGCGGCGCGCCCGTCGTACTTACCAAAGTCAGGCCGGACCGGTCCATGCCCTGGCCGATGTTAATCTCGATGTCGCCGCCGGGGAGCGGGTGGCCATCGTGGGACGTTCCGGGTGCGGCAAATCAACGCTCCTGAACCTGCTCGGTGGGCTCGATCGACCGAGCGGCGGCTCCGTCAAGGTAGGGGGAACGGAACTCGGAAATATGAGGGAGGGCGCACTCGCCCGTTGGCGACGCGAGACGGTCGGCATCATCTTCCAGTTCTTTCAACTGCTCCCCACCCTTACGATCGGAGAAAACGTGATACTTCCCATGGAGCTGGCCAAGAAGGGGCGACCGAGGCAGCGTCGCGAAAAGGCGCTGCAACTGCTCGATCGCGTCGGCCTTGCCGATCTCGTCGATCGATTCCCCAAGACGCTGTCGGGAGGTGAGCAGCAGCGGGTTGCGATCGCCCGGGCCCTGGCGAATGACCCGAAGGTCGTGCTCGCCGACGAGCCGACCGGAAATCTTGATTCGCACACTGCGGGTGTCGTTCTCGACATCCTCTGGGGACTCAGTGACGAGGGCTGCACGGTCATCATGGTGACTCATGAACGCACGGACAAAATGCCCATCGATCAGGTTATTCGCATGTCCGATGGCCGTTTTCTTGACCAGCCCATAGAGGCGGCAGAAAGATTGAAGGCAAGCTAATGAAAACTCGAATTCGCAAGGTACTTCGCGATCTGTTCCAGGAACGCGCCCGCGCAATTCTCGTCCTCATCGCATTGATCGTGGGGGGATTGGGAGTGGCCCTGGTGACCGCCTCAAGCACTGTCCTCCTGCGCGAAGTGCGCGACAATTTTCTCGTCACGAATCCTTTGCATGCCACGATTACGTTTCGCGGCGAGGGCCAGGGCGAGGGGGAAGGCGATGTCGTCGCCATCTCGGAAGCCGCCTCCTGGGTGGATCAAGCCGAGTTGCGGACGACCGTCATGGCCCGAGCGCAGGGCGGGTTCGATGGCCGTGTCCCGGTCGTGCTCAAGATCGTGGACGATTTCAAGAACTTGAAGATCGCCACGTTCGAGCTGGAGCAGGGCCGGTGGCCGGAACCCGGAGAGATCGTAATCGAGCGAGACGACCTCACCGTACTCGGCCTGAGCGAGCCGCCCGAGACGATGCATCTCCAGCTCGCCGGCGACGAGTGGGTGGAGTATCCGGTGTCGGGAGTCGTCCACGATCCCGGCCTGGCTCCGGCCCGCATGGAGCACATACTCTACATCTACGTCCTGAAGGAGACGGCGCTGGCCATGGGGGTGGATCTCTCCCAGCAGGACGTGATCATTCGCATGCCTCCTCCGGCCATTTCGAGTCGGCAACTCGCACGTGGGCATGCTGGATTGCTCGGCAAAAAGCTTGAGGAAAGCGGGTTTGAGGTTGTCCGGGTCAGCGCCCCGGAGCCGGAACAGCATCCGCATCAGGGTCAGATTGACACGTCGATGTTCATGCTGTTCCTGTTCGGGGGTATGGCGATGCTGCTCAGCAGTTGCGTGGTGATCAACATGATCTCCTCGCTCATGCAGCGACACGTCGCTCAGATCGGGGTCCTGAAAACCATCGGAGGCACCCCCGCGCAGGTTGGCGGCATCTACCTCCTGTTGGTGTTCATTTTGAGTCTCGTGGCGCTTGTGATCACCCTCCCCGTCGGCTTTTGGCTCGGGTTGAGCTGGGCAGAGTACTTCACCTGGGCATTGAATTTCGACATGCTCACGCCGGGTGTTCCCCTCTCCGGCTGGATCTTCTTCATCGGGATATCGATCCTGCTGCCATTGCTGGCGGCGGCGATTCCCGTCTGGCGCGGGATTCGGGTGCCGGTTAGCGAGGCTCTTGGTTCCGAGGGAGGTGGAATCGATGCCACCAATTCCATCTCGACGACGCGACGCATTCCGATCGCGCTGCGCAACCTTGCGCGAAGCCCGGGTCGCACGGCGCTGACGATCCTCTCGCTGTCAATCGGTCTCGGATCGATGGCATCGGCGTTCCATGTCGGGGCCTCCATGCGCCGGACCATGGAAGCAGAGACCGAGAACGCGTTCTATGACGTGACTCTGATGTTCGATGAGTCGGTTGACGAGTCATTGGTCTCCGAGGCCTTGTCGGAATTCGACCATCTT
>JAPULD010000210.1 GCA_027295365.1 Planctomycetota bacterium | reverse complement strand
GCAATTTCAGTTCAACGTGCTGCTGTTGCTCATTCCGATCCTTCTGATCATGGGGCTTTCGGAATTGATTCATGGTCTGGCGTTCCGTTGGCTGGAGGAATCCGATGCACTTCTTGTCAGTCAGTTCGGGACCTTCGGTTCTGGCATGCTGGTCTTCCTTTTCGCGCCGCTCCTGGCCAAGGTGCTTTTCTCCACGCAGCGACTTGCCGATGGGGAACTCCGGGACGATCTCCTGGCGATCGGGGCGCGGCATCGCGTCAACGTGCGCGACTTGTTGCTGTGGAAGACCGATGGCACCATGATCAACGCCGCGGTCATGGGGCTCATCGCACCGTTGCGGTACGTGCTGATCACCGATGCCCTGATCGAATCGATGAGGACCGACGAGGTGAGAGCCGTCATGGCTCACGAGATCGGTCACGTCAAGCGTCATCACATTCCCTGGATGGTCCTCTGCCTCATCGCGTTGCTGGCGATTTCCGATTACCTCGTCGTGACCCCCATCGTGTGGATGATGGGAGGATGGGAGGAGCTTTCGACCGACATTGAGCTTTGGGTGGATATGGCGTTGTCGGCTGGCATTCTGGTGACGGTGCTGTTGGGGTTTGGCTGGGTCTCGCGCCGTTTCGAGCGACAGGCGGATACGTTCGCCGCCCAACATCTCAGTGGGATGGCCAAGCCTGGGGAAAGGAGCAGTGGTGAAGCATGGGTGATCACTCAGGACGCGGTCAATTCGCTCCAACGCGCCTTGCTGACGATCTGCAGGCTTCATTCGGTGGATCCGAATCGACGAAGCTGGCGCCATGGCTCGATCTCGTGGCGGGTCGAGTACCTCCAGTCGATCGTCGGAAAGTCCATCCGGGGGTTACGGATCGATCGGATCATCATTCGCATCAAGCTGGGAGCCTTGGCCTGCGTGTTGATGGCGGTGGCGTATGAATCCTCGGTTGCCTTCCCCGCCGTTGAATCGGTGCCCGATCAGGAATCGGTCCAGACACGTTCAAGCGAGGCTGCTACGCTGGACGACACGGAACCAGAGACGCCATGATTCGATTCACCAAAATGCACGGTTGCGGCAACGACTACATCTATGTCGAAGCCTCCAGCCAGACGATTGACGACCCGCCATCCCTTGCGGTGGCGATGGCGGATCGGCATGTGGGGATCGGGGCCGATGGTCTGATTCTCATTCTAGATCCCGATAATCCGGAGCAGGCGGATTTGCGGATGCGCATCTTCAACGCCGATGGTTCCGAAGCGGAAATGTGCGGCAACGGAATCCGTTGCGTCTGCAAATACGCCCATGATCGAAACCTGACCCGGGCGAATCCGATGCGCATCGAGACCGAGGCGGGCGAGTTGAGCCTCCAATACACAATCGATGACTCAGGTCTGGTTGATCGCGTGTCTGTTGACATGGGCGAGCCGATTCTGAGCCTGCCTGCCATCCCGGTTCTGGCGGATGAGTTTGTCTGGTCGCAAAAATGTTTTCATGGAATCGAACTGGCGGATGCATGCTGGAATGGCGTGTTTGTCTCGATGGGCAATCCCCATCTGGTGCTGTTCGCCAATGAACACCCTGAGTTGATGGCAGGTGAACTGGCGCAACTCGATGTCGCGAAGATTGGATCACAACTGGAAAACCACCAGGCCTTCCCACAACGCATGAATATTCATTTCGTCCAGGTCGTTTCGCCTGGCGAAATTATCATGAGGACATGGGAAAGGGGGAGCGGCATCACCCAGGCGTGCGGAACCGGTGCCTGTGCGGTGTGCGTCGCGGGGGTTCTGACCAAGCTGACTGATCGAACCATCCTGGCACATCTCCCGGGGGGCGATCTTGAGTTGGAATGGGACGAGGCATCGAATCACGTACTCATGACGGGACCCGCGGTGGAAATCTGCACCGGGCAATGGAGCGGCGCGAACATGAGAGAAGGAGTCAGGAGTTGATTAATCAGGTCGTCTTGCCTGATCTGTTGTCCCTGAACGAAGACCATGTCACTATCGGATCTTGAATCACGATTGTGCGAAACGATCGCCTCGAAGGCAGATTCGATGCTGGACCAACTGGCCAAGCACGTGGCCATTCCCACGGGGCACAATCACGTTCCGGGTTTGGAGGCGTATCGGGATCTGTTGATTGACAGGCTCAAGGCGATCGGGGCGACGATTGAATTTCGAGATGGCGTCGCGAGCCCCGAGTGGTTTGCCTTGCCCGGCGAGCAGGCTTCGGAAGATTCATCTCCCACGATCATGCCCATCGTCGTGGCGAGGCGAGACGTCAACCCTGACTCACCTCGCATCCTGCTCAGCGGGCATCTCGACACGGTGCACGATCCGCAAGGTGATTTTCAGGAACTGACGAAGTCCGAGGATGGAAAGTTTGTCATTGGCCCCGGCGCGGTGGACATGAAGGGGGGCGTCCTCGTCATGATCACGGCTCTGGAAACCCTTCATGCATTGCGCGTCGAGTTCAATTGGATTGTCGTCCTCAACAGCGATGAAGAGCGTGGTTCATTTCAGTCGATGAACGTGTTGCAGGAAATCGCCAAAGAATGCGATCTGGGTCTGGTGTTCGAGCCGGCCCTTGCCGACGGGTCGTTGGCCATCGAACGGATGGGGTCGGGGCAGTTCAAGATCGAGGTGCATGGGCAATCGGCGCACGTGGGACGCGAGTTTGAAAAGGGCGTCAGCGCCGTGACCAGACTCGGAGAGTTGCTGGTCGAACTTTCGAACATGGCCGACCCCCGGAACGGGATGATCCTGAATGTCGGGCCACTTCAAGGGGGATCTGTGACCAACGCAGTTCCCGATTACGCGGCATGCTGGGGCAATATGCGAGTCAAAGACGCTGAAGCTGTAGCGAAGTTTGATGCCATGCTCGATGCACTCGTGACCACTGGAGAAGCATTGCCCCGCGTCAAAGTGCATCGACTATGGAATCGGCCTCACAAGCCTTTGACGGATGAAGTTCAGAAACTTGCCGATCAGGCAAGGGATGCCGCGGAAGACCTGGAGCAAAGATTGCCCTTCGCCTCGACGGGGGGAGTCTGTGAAGGCAACGGTCTCCAGGCAGCGGGCCTCCCCGTCATCGACACGCTCGGAGTCAGGGGAGGCAACCTTCATCGCACCGACGAATTCGTTGAGGTGGCAAGTCTCGTCGAACGAACGCAGCTCCTTGCGGTGTTGTTGACCCGCCTGTCGCAAAGTACTTCGTAGGGGCCGCAGTGCGGACCTCCCGGATGTGCCATCGGTATACTGGTGGACCATGATCAGTGGATGAACATCCGCCGCACGCTAGGATGGGGCTCTTGACAATTTGGTGATCGAATCGGTCCGCCCAGCGGACCCTACGAAGAAAGACCGGTTTTTTTATGCCCAATTCCACTGCCTTATTGAGTGTTGCCGCTTCCCTGGCGGAGAATCCCGCCATCGCCAAGGCCATCGACACCATCGTGGCGGAAGTTCGCGAATCCCAGGCTTCCATCATTGGCGTCAAGCCTCCCCAGGATGACCTCATCCAGTCCTACGAAGCGACGCTGGAGCAATTTGCGAAAAACAAGGGGAGGGGGCCTTACTTTCCCTACCTCGGGTCGGGCGTGGGTAATGGGCCATTGGTCGAACTCGCCGACGGGTCGGTCAAGTGGGACATGATCAATGGCATTGGCGTCTCGATGTTCGGGCATTCAAATCCCGAGATGATCGAAGTGGCCCTGCGAGCCGCAATGGGAGACACGATCATGCAGGGCAACCTGCAATGCAACGAGGACTCAGTCGAATTCGCGCAGCTGCTGGTCGATGAAGCGAGCCGTTCGAGCAACTTGAAGCATTGCTTTCTCACGAACTCGGGGGCGATGGCCAACGAATCGGCGCTCAAGGTCTGCATGCAATACAAGGGCGGCTTGGCCCCCCGGGTGATCGCCTTTGCCGATTGTTTCATGGGGCGAACCTTGGCAATGTCACAATTGGGAGACAGTGCCGCGGGTCGTGTCGGATTGCCCCTGAACATGCAGGTGGACTACATGCCATTTTTCGATCCCGAGCATGGTGATCGGTCGATCGAAGAAGCTCTCGACCAACTCAAGCGATACATCGCCCGGTACCCGGGACAACACTGCTGCTTCGTCATGGAATTGATCCAGGGCGAAGGTGGATTCAACCTGGGGCCTCGTGAATTCTTCGAGCCGCTCATGAAGCTCTGTCGCGAGCAAGATGTGCCGATCTGGATCGACGAAATCCAGACGTTTGGGCGAACCGAGACGATGTTCCATTTCGAACAGCTCGGTCTTGGCCAATACATCGATGTCCTCACGTTGGGCAAAATGAGTCAGGTCTGTGCTTGCCTGTATACCGAAGGGTTCAATCCCAAGCCCGGGTTGCTGTCCGGCACGTTCATCGGCTCGACGGTGGGCCTGAACGTGGGACGTTGGATGCTTCAGACCTTGCGGGATGAGGGGTTCTATGGCCCTCAGGGGAAGATCGCCACGTTGCACGAAGCGTTTTGCGAACAGGCCACCAAGCTGGAAAAGGCCCACCCGGACTGGTTCGGACCGATTCCTCACGATTCAGGTCTGGAGTGTCACGCCCTCGGTCATCATGGCGGAATCGGCGGTATGATGAGACTGACGCCTTTTGAAGGGAAGAAGGACAAGATCCTGGCCCTCGTGAAAGTGATGTTCGAGGAAGGCCTCATCGCATTCTTCTGTGGACATGACCCTTACCACATTCGATTTCTTCCCCCAGTCGGGGTGATGAAGCCGGAGCAGTTTGAGCCGGTCTTTCAGGTCCTCGAAAAGGCGATGGCCAAAGTCGCCCAACAGTCTTGAGTATGAAATAAACCATGTTCTACATTCGACAAGCCCTACTCGATGATGCCTCCGCACTGCTGAAGCTGGCGCGGATGGTCAATTCGAACAACCTGCCCGACGATGCGGAGATCCTGCGCACCAAGATCATTCGATCACGAAAGAGTTTCAGCGAAGGTGATCAACTCACCCCATCCGAACGTGAATTCATTTTCGTGCTCGAGGACACCGACACCGGGAACGTGATTGGCGGCTCGTCGATCATCGCCTCGATGGGGGGTCCCGATCGGCCAAACCTGCATCTCAAGGTGCGCAAGCGAGAGTTCTACAGTGAGGATCTCCAGACGGGACAGGTCCATGTGACGTTGCAGCTTTGTCAGGACGTTTCAGGTCCCACGGAAATCGGCGGGCTCATCCTCGCCCCGGGATATCGTGGGCATCAGGAAAAGCTGGGTTCCTTGCTCAGCCTGGTTCGGTTCCATTTCATGGGACTTCGTCGAACCTGGTTCGCCAATCGGATCATCGCCGAGATGATGGGGACATTGACGCCCGACAGTCGCAACATGCTCTGGGACTACTTGGGACGTCGCTTCATCAACCTGTCCTACAAGGAGGCGGATCGATTCTGTCGCCAGTCGGCGGAGTTCATCACCAGCCTGTTCCCACCCGAAGAAGTCTATGCGTCGTTGCTTCCGCCCGAGGCGAGGCGACTGATCGGACGCGTGGGTCCTGAAACCGAACCGGCCAAGTCGTTGCTGATGCGTCTGGGTTTTCAATACATGGGCGATGTGGATCCGTTCGATGGGGGACCCTACCTCGAGTCGAAAATTGATGACATCGACCTGGTGACTTCCACGAGGGTGGTGACGCTGGGTGATCCGGTGGATGAATTTTCTGAGCAAGGCATTCTCAGTACGTTCGAGCATGGCAAGTTCAAGTCGATTCGATCCTCATACGCGTTGGTGGGCGAACATATCTCCATTCCGGCGGACGCCGCCGGGCTGCTGAATGTCGAGCCGGGCGATGAACTCGGCTTCACGCCTCGTAATCCTTCATCCTCGAAAAACTCTTCGTCCACGCAGCGTACGGGCGCGGTCGAACACTGATGCCCCCACATTCCAGCAAGGAGCATTTTGCATCATGAACGATGTCCTGCGCCATGGCCCCAGCAACTACATCGATGGCTCGTTCATTGAGATTCCAGGCGACACGATCGTCACGCGCAATCCGGCGCAGCCTGACCGGATCGTCTGGAGCGGAGCCCCTCGGTTTGATCATCTCGAACAGGCAATATGCGCGGCGAACCTGGCCTTCGAGTCATGGTCATCGTTGACGTTCGAGGATCGGCTTGCATACCTCCGAAAATGGCAGGACGTGACGAAGGCCCACGCCGAGACGTTGGCCGACCTCATCACGCAGGAGATGGGCAAGATCAGGTCCGAATCGCTGTTCGAGGCCAAGGCCTTGAGCTCCAAGGTGGACATCGCGCTGCAGCCAGAAAGCCTGCAAAGGATTCAGGACTATCAGGTGTCGGTCTCGGACACTCGCTCGGGGCATTGTCGGTTCAAGCCCTATGGCGTCATGGCCATCATCGGCCCCTTCAATTTTCCTGCCCACCTGCCCAACGGACAGTTCGTGCCCTCGCTGCTCATGGGCAACACCATCGTCTTCAAGCCATCGGAAAAAACCGCGGCGGTGGGGCAATACCTGGCCCAGATGATGGATGAGGTTGGCCTGCCCAAGGGCGTGTTCAACCTGGTCCAGGGGGGAGGCGACATCGCCTCGAAGCTCGTCAGTCACGAGGGGATTCATGGGGTGTTGTTCACCGGGTCATGGCCCGTGGGCAGAAAAATCCTGGAGGCGAATCTCGATCACCCGGGTCGCATGATCGCGCTGGAACTGGGGGGCAACAACCCGGCCATCGTGATGGACGATGCGCCGCTCAAGCTCAGCGTGCTCGAATGCGTGCGCGCCGCCTTCGCGACGACGGGTCAGCGTTGCACCTGCACCCGCCGCATCATGGTGCACGAGGCCATCGCGGATCGATTCATCAGCGCGTTCGGCAAGACGGCTTCGACGCTGTTGATCGGGCCGGGCGATTCGAGCGATCCCGTGTTCATGGGACCGGTGGTGACGAATGAGGCGAGGCAAGCGGTGCTTGATCATCAGACAAAGCTGGTCAAGGAAGGGGGACGTCTCATCGTCGAGTCAAGTGCGATGGATGGCCCCGGGCATTTCATCACCCCCGGGGTCATCGAAGTGGATCGTTTCACGTTGGATAACGATTGCGAAGTCTTCGGGCCCCTCGTGCAACTCTCCATCGTCAAGGATCTCGATGAGGCGATCACGCAGGCGAACGCCTCGCACTATGGACTCGCGGCGTCGATCTTCACCACGAGCGATGCGTCGTTCGAGACGTTCTTCCGACGTTCGAATTCAGGCTGCATCAACTGGAACAATGGCACGGCCGGGGCGTCGGGCAAGTTGCCCTTCGGGGGCCGAGGCGTGAGCGGCAACAACCGACCCGCCGCGGCGTTCGCAACCGACTTCTGCGCCTATCCCGTGGCGAACATGGTCGAGCAGGCCCAGGAACTAGCGGTCCCGGTGGGCGTGCAATGGGATGACAACTGGGCGTCGTGATAGTTCATGGTCGGTCTTTCGGGGCGTTATTCAGATTCTGAGCGATATTCTTATTTTGAAAGTGGCACGGGCTTCCAGCCCGTGCGAGAGGAATCTTGAACGGGCCAGAGGCCCGTTCCACCAATCAGAGTCTGGGAATCGGTGAGTGCCATGGCCGTGCCGGCCATACGTTGAGCGTCAGGCATGTCCAGGAAGGCACGGCTCACAGAGCCTTGGCACACATGATTGCCCTCGGGTGGCAGGGGTAACGATCCTTGTTCCCCCTGATTCGAACCCCTGGAATTCAGCCCCGGAATCCGACCCCGGAATCCAATTCACCGTCCCTGCCCAGACCATTGCAAACTTAGAATCTGCTATAGTCTCTTAAGAATGATTTTCCACATCTTCAGTGTAAGGGGAATTTCTGGTGGCCGGGCTCTTTGAATTTCCACATGAGAAAGAAGAAGACTTCGCCGATCTTCCGCCCCTGATTCCCAAGGGAACGAGCGAGTCGGAGCGGGATGCCATCATTGATGAACTCGTTGAGGCTTGGAGCACGCCATTGCCGGCGGAGTTAGTTAAGAAAATAGAAAATGGAACAACCCAAGGCGTCACTTTAAATCGGGTGGCGCTCTTCGATGCTGAGCGTGAGGAGCCGATCAATTTCGGGGACATTCTGAGGAAAGTTCAGGCCAGGGTCGAGTTGTTACACGAGGAGTCGGCGAAACGCTGCGTCATCTCCCTCCGGGGCTGCCGCATTGATGTGTGTCAGGCTGCAAATGTTGAAATACATGGACGAATTCAAGTGTTCGCCAGTTATTTCAGTGGGGACGCGGACTTCAGAGAGGCAAGCTTCAGCGGGGATGCGGGCTTCAGTGAAGCGAGCTTCGGCGGGGATGTGGGCTTCAGGAAGGCGAGCTTCGGCGGGGATGCGTGCTTCTGGAGGGCGCGGTTCAGTGGAGACGTGGGATTCGGGGGGGCGATCTTCGGCGGTGCCGCAGAGTTCGGGAGGGCGAGCTTTGAGCAGGACGCGGGATTTTGGGGTGTAAACTTCGGCGGGACTGCGCTGTTTTGGAAGGTGAGCTTCGGTGGGGAAGCACAGTTCGGTGAGACGAGCTTCGACAAGGAAGCGCGATTCGGGACTGCGAAATTCAAGAATGCAGCGATTTTCTGGGGGGCGAGCTTTAACGGGGCTGCAGAGTTCGGGAGGGTGAGATTCGGCGGGACGGCGGAATTCTGGGGGGTTATCTTTGAACGGGGCGCGGGATTCGAAGGGGCGAGTTTGAGGCTTGCCGACTTTCATGACGTCGAGGCGCACGACTTTAGATTTTCTCAAGCCTCCTTCGGCATCGATCCAGGTGAAATCACGGAGACGATCGAGGAACAAAAATTGATGCCTCTGGGTTGGATTCGGTTACTTCATCCCCGGCGTCTCTGGAAAGGTCTTAAGAACCTGAACCGAATCTACGACTGGGCGAAAGTCCGTTCCATCTCAGAATTGCAGATCCTCACCCGGGTGTCCTATCTCGCGTTGATCATCGTTCCCCTGCTGGCCGGGACGTGGCCCGCGGTTCGGGTCATGGTCAACAAGTACAATCGCAGCGTCTCCGAAGCCGCGACCCAGTTCGAGAGTGCGGCGGAGCAACTCAATGCCATCCCGCTAGGCGTCCTGGATGAGGCGACCCGTGAAAAATTGGATTCCATCGATACCCAGGCGAGGCAGTGGATCGAGGATTATCAACCCAAGACAATCGAGAAACTCGATCTGCCTGATGTATTGGGGGCATCATTCTTTGCCGCGTTGTTCGTGGTGTTTGGGCATCTGATCTATCAGTTGTTTGCCCCGGAACTGATCAGGCCCCGCAGCCGTCGGCTTCATGAACGCGAGGCCCGGGAGAGTTTCGACGATCAGGCCAATGACCGGGATCTGCGATTGCAGAAGGCGATGTTCCACTTGGGCAACGCACAGACGACGATGCCCTGGAATCGTCACAAGAACTTCGTGCATCGCGATGGGGACACGATGTGGCTTCCATCGGAGTTGGATCTGTTCAAGGTCAAGGAAAAGAAGGCTTTGCCGGGGACTGATCAGGAAGATGGCACGCCAGATGAATCAAGCGAGAATTCCGAGAAGAAGGGGGAGGAGGCCTTTGACTCCACCCTAATGCGGATCGCCATCGAGGAGGGGGCCAAGGCGGAGTACGATGTCGAGGCGAGGATCAACCGAGGCTGGGCCTGGGTGTCGGGGGTGTTCTACCTCATCGCCAGTGTCCTCATCCTCTGGATTGTCATCACCCAGTCGGCAAACATTGGCGATTCCGCGGGCTGGTGGGACTCGCCCTGGATCGAGCATGTTGAAGAGGCAACTGGTGAGATTGAGCCGTCAGTACAGTATGAATCTGAAGTTATCGAGACTCCGCTCGAGGATGAGCTTCCGGTCGAGGATGGTGGCATTGGCTTCCAGCCCTTGCAGGATGAATCTTGAACGGGCCAGAGGCCCGTTCCACCTTTGAATGGCTTCCCCTCCGTGTTCTCCGTGCCCTCCGTGGTGAATTCTGGTTGAACTTGTTCTCACGGCGGCCTGCAGTGTCAAAATGACTGGATCAGGGGATGATTTTCACACGCACCTGAAACGTTTTTGAATCGTACACTCCAATCACCATGCCCCATATCTCCTTCATCATCCCGGCGTACAACGAAGAGGTGTACGTGGGCCGCACGATCGACTCGATCCATGAGGCGGCGCGGGCTCTACCGGGGGCGTCTGGACTCGATTACGAAGTCATCGTGGTGGACGACGCCTCGGACGACAAGACGGGTCAGGTCGCTCAGGACCATGGGGCCATCGTGCATCGGGTCGAGCTGCGACACATCGCCGCAGTGCGAAATGCCGGGGCCTTGATCGCCAAGGGAGCGATATTCGTGTTCGTGGATGCGGATACGATTCTGCCTTCGCAGACACTTGCCGGGGCCCTGAAGTCTCTTGAAGACGAACGGGTGGTGGGGGGCGGCTCGGGC
>JAPULD010000021.1 GCA_027295365.1 Planctomycetota bacterium | reverse complement strand
GGAGGGTACGTCCATCGAGGCTTTGCCGAGGCCCTTGACCATGTGTGGGACGAGATCGATTCCTGCCTTACCGTAGAAGTGCCTCCCGATTGCCCCATCCTCTATACAGGCCACAGTCTGGGCGGTGCCTTGGCGATCCTGGCCGCGACTCGGAGGCGACCGGATGCGCTCTACACGTTTGGAGCCCCCCGGGTAGGCGATGTTTCCTTCAACCACTACCTGGAGGGACTCCCCTTTCATCGAGTGGTCAACGATTGCGATGTGGTAGCGATGGTTCCCACGCCGGGCCCCCTGTTGTGGTTCAAACACGGAGGTCAACTGCACCGCCTTGCACCCGGAAGATCGCAAGAATCGACATCCCCCGATGGGTCAGCCCTGAAAACCGCTTTCGATGCCATTCGCTCGGTAATGAGTGGCGTTGCCTCGGGACGATGGCACGAACCCTCGCCCCCTTTGGCCAATCACGCTCCGATCAACTACGTGGCCCGGCTCTATCAATCGCGTCAGGAAGCAATATCGGGTTCGGATGTTGAGTGAACCTCATTCCAAGACGTCCCATTCACAAACGCCGGCCCAAGCAGGAGGCGTTCGCTTCCTTCCTTCTCCTGAAGTTCGATTCAACCAAGGCGACGTCGACGCTTTCGGCCCGCCAGCAACCCCCCGACGAGCACCAAGAATCCGCTTGGCGTGGGGATGACTTCGAAGTTGCTCGAGCCACTGGCGATATCGCCTGCCGACAGCAGGAATGAAAACTGGGCGCTGATGTCGGTTACCGGCACACCAATGGCGGAGTAAATTCCTCCGCCGGGAAATTCCTGGTTGATTGAATTGGTCCCGTTCACCGTCGTAGTCAGAGGAGAGGTGAAGAGTTCTGCGAACGTGCTCCCCCCAGGAGCCTGGCCATTGTACTGGGCGACATACGCCCCTCCACCGGCATGAAGTCCGGTCAAACTGGCGGTATTGTTATTCGTGTCGGTAAGCAGGAGCCCCCCGCTGGCCAGCCCGATGGCAGGATCGATCGTCAGAAAGCTCAACAACCCGGAGCCGATGCTGAAGGTCGTGTCAAACGCTCCGGCCTGGACGGAAAAGCCGAACGAAATCTGGGGATCGGCGATAAACGACATCGACAATCCGTTGATGGAAGCGATTGTTTGGAAAGTTCCGGAATCGACCAAGTCGAATGACCCGCTCATATCCCACCACCAATGTTGCTCAGTGGGGTCGTATTGAAGGCTGGAAGTCATCACCTCGTAGGTGGCTGATCCCTGTGAGTTGGTGGCTTGGATCGTGAACGCCACCTCCGTGAGATCGGCGTTGACTGGCGCCACAATCACCAAACAAAATGCGATCACGAAGATTCGGAGTGGGCGTGAGAGAGTGTAGGCGACACCCTTGAGACAATCCATAGACCTTCCTTCTCCTCCAGCTCATCGACCTCAACGAATTGAAAAGGTCTCAAGCCAGTCTGTTTCTCTCTCTTATGTTGGAGATTACATAGATATTGCGGTTAGGAAATGAAAACGTCTGGATACATCGAAAATAAAAAAATGGACACGTGGTGAGATTCAACTCTCAGGGGCTTGAATGACTTTCGAGCCGGGCTACACTACCCGACTCACAATTCAGACCGTCATGACCACTGTGTCGCAGATGCCCCTTGGCCGGGCTCCGCAATCCGCCTTCAGGCAGGGACATGGTGGGAGGTAGGAGACAATCATGGCCAAGCGCATTGAAAAACAATTCAAGATCACGGCCCCCGGCGGACAGGCGACCCCAGCCCCCCCGCTCGGTCCGGCTCTCGGTGCCAATGGCGTCAACCCTGGCCAGTTCATTCAGGCGTTCAATGAACGCACCAAGGATTTGAACGGCAAGGTCGTTGGTTGCCTGATCACCATCTATCACGATCGATCCTTCGAATTCGAGATCAAGTCCTCCCCCGCCTCGGTGCTGATCAAGACCGCCGCGGGCGTGGAAAAGGGCTCTGGAACCCCCAATACAGTGAAAGTGGGCCAGATAACGAAGGAGCAGGTGAAGTCGATCGCCGAGGAGAAGCTCAGCGATCTGAACGCCGGCACCATCGACTCGGCGATGCGAATCATCGAAGGCACAGCCCGATCCATGGGCGTCACCGTGGTGGAGGGCTGATCCATGGCGAAAGTGAATAAACGAACCGCCGCCAATCGCGAATTGGCGCTGAAATACCAGGAACCTCAGAACATCGAGGACGCCATCAAGGCCCTCAAATCGTTCAAAGAGCCCAAATTCGACCAGTCCATTGAAGCCTGTGTCCACCTGGGCATCGATCCCCGCCAGGCGGATCAGCAGCTTCGAGGTTCGATTTCCATGCCCAATGGTGTGGGAAAGACGGCCCGAGTGATCTGCTTCTGCAACGAGGAGAAGGTCGCCGAAGCCAAGGAAGCCGGAGCCATCGAAGCTGGTGGTGCCGAACTGATTACAAAGATCTCCGAAGGCTGGATGGAATTCGACGTGGCCGTGGCCTCGCCCGACATGATGCGAGATGTCAGCAAGCTGGGTCGCGTCCTGGGCCCCAAGGGCCTGATGCCTTCGCCCAAGGCAGGAACCGTGACGGCCGATGTCGGCACCGCGGTCAAGGAATACGGGGCCGGCAAGATTGAATATCGCAACGATGATGGTGGAAATGTCCACTGCATCGTGGGAAAAATGAGCTTTTCCCAGGAAGACTTGGAGGAAAACCTCAATTTCTTCGTCCAGATCATTGATAAGATCAGGCCCGCGGCCGCCAAGGGTCAGTACATCAAGAAGTTCGTGGTGAGTGGCACCATGAC
>JAPULD010000209.1 GCA_027295365.1 Planctomycetota bacterium | reverse complement strand
CCCGGATTTCAAATCCAGCCTGATCGGCCAGAGGTCAAACGCCGCGATGTTCACCCGCACGCGAGGGGTGTTGAACCGGTTGGGGCTGAAACCCGTATTAAAGGCATTGAGCCGAAGTCCGGTGGGGACGGTGGTCAGGCGGATTGGTCGCCGGAATGAGCAGTCGAGGTCAATTGACCTCAATTCGGAGACACGAAGCCAATTGGGGGACCATTTCGAGCCTCACAACCAACGGCTGGAGGTCTTGCTAGACCGATCATTACCGAGATGGGTCTCATAAAAGCAGAAAAAACGCCGAATCACCATGCACAGTCCAATCGAATAGTCCGATGCAAATTATCAGTCAGAAATGCTGTCAATCCCATCTTGATTTCGTGCTGATCATTCTCCAATGATTTGAATCGCCATGGGCAACGAATCATTCACCAATCTTCCAATCCCGGCCGTGATCTTTGCGATCGCCATAGGTCTGGTCGTGTGGTCATTCCTCATCGTCGATGTGCGCCATTCTCGATGGCTCATCGGATTGATGTTGTTTGTTTCCGCGATCAACGTCGCCATTACTTGGCAAGGAACCATTTTCGGATCCTGGCTCCTGCCCCTGCAACAAAATCGTTCTACATTGTTTCTGGCCACAGGTGTACTGCTCGGGCTCGGGCTCTTGTTGCAATTACAAGTTCTTTCGATACGGGACATCGCCGGACAAGGCTGGATGCTGCTCGTGATCGGTCTTTTTCAAGGTGTGATGAGAGGCGTCCATGATGGCTTCGTGCAGGGTATGATGTCGATCGGTTTTGCCGTCGCCACGATCCTTCCGCTGATCACGATTATCCCGGCCCTGCATCGGGAGGAAGTCGACTGGTTCAAGTTCCTCCGAATTTTCATGTGGGTCAATCTCGCATGGATCGCCTGTGTCGCAGTGCAATTCGTGGTCAATCCGTCGAAGCTCACGCTGGGGTCGGAGGACCGATTCATCGGCATCACTTCAAATCCTCAACATGCCGCGATGACGTTGAGTGTGTTTTCCACAGTGGCCCTGTGGCTCTTCATGAACGATAAGTCATCCCGGGCCCGATGGCCTTTTCTCCTTCTGTTCGGAATCGACATCGTCATGCTGATGGGGACCGGCTCTCGCACCGGAATTCTCCTTCTGTTTATTGGTCTGGTCGCTATTCTTTATCGACGAATGGGTCGGACGGTGCTTCTCCTCCCCATCGTCGCCGGCGTTCTGTATCTCGCCTTCTTCCTGGCCGGACAACTTGACCTCGATTTGGGTTTTCAACGTGTCGTTTCTTTTGAAGACACCCGAACCGGCCGCTGGATCCAACTGTGGAACGAAGGCATGGAGGCCCCACTGATTGGACTCGGACGCTACGACATCGCCGGTACCGAGAACAGCTACTTGATGGCCGTGGCGGCCTTCGGACTTCCGATGCTGGCACTGATTCTCCTGCTGATGGCGGTCAGTTTGTGGCACTGCTTCAAATTGTGGCGGAGCCGACCGTATGCCGGATCGCTAGCCTGCTACATCGACCTGACGCTGGGCTTCAATGTCATGTATTTCATCGGTGCGATGCTCGAAGGTCACATTCTGGCCCGTATAGCACCCATGCTTATTTTCTTCCTCTGCTTTTCCGGAGCAAGTGCAAAACTTCTTCAACAGATTGAAGAATGGAAGTCGACTCAGCCAGATGAGTTTGAGGAGTTTACCGGGGGCGATCATTCGGTGTTATCATTATCGGAGTGACGATCTCTTGATTGCCAAGCCGGTTCTTCCCTCTCGGAAGATTTACGTCTTAAGATGCCACCGATCATCTCAAGGATTCGCAATCGCTCATCCGGGCGGATCACGATGATATAGCAGAGTGGTATATAGGTGAATCCCGCAATTCCGAATAGGATAACAAGGGAGATCAGATTGAGATCCATGAAATAGGGCTTCAAGATCAGGAGAATGACCGCAAAAAGGCATGACGCGAGGATGGGACGGGGAATCGACTCGGCGACAGTTCGACGAAGCGGTAGTTTGGTTCGTTTTCTCGCTGCGAACGGAATGATCACACCGTAATACAGCGCATTGACGAAGACAATCGGCAGCGGTGCCAGGAGAGGATTGTCAGTCAACCAAAAGAGCGCGGCGCCACCTCCAATGCTGAGCATGATCGTGTACTTTGCAAACCATGCATACGCGCGCACTTCACCGATGCCGTAAAGAATCCGCTCAACCCCACGCGTCGTAACGCGAGACAGAACGGCCAGCAGATAGACGCTGGCCATCAAGGCGGTCACCCTAATCGCTTTCTCAACCGATAACCCAGCTTCGATGAGACCGGTATCTTTTTCCAAACGGCCACCGATCCAGAGATTGAGGATAGGCGTCATGAAAATGATGAATGTTATTGTCCACGGCAGCGCGATGGCCAGTTGGTACCGTATTGATCGAGTCATCAGATCGAGAATCATGCTCTTCCGACCCGCCTGCAATAAATGGGTTGCGATAGGATCAATCCCGCGCATCACGCCTTCGGAAATGAGCATTGCATGGCCGCCAATCTGGACGACCACTTGCCAGATTCCGTTGTACGCCACTCCGAAGAACATATTGATGAGCAATGCCATGAATTGTGTGCTGAAATCCATCAGCATCGTCATCTGACCAGTATGCCAGCAGGTGGAAGCGACGTTCCTGAATTCCTGAATATCGAACGCATTGAAACGAATTTTCAGTCCGGGAATGAGCCGCCGGGCGAGAAATGTCGCCAACAGGATGTCCACCAACATCCCGCAGGCACGAAAGAGACCGAATCCGATGAGTTTTTCATTGAGGTTGGCCGTCGGCCAAACGACACCGATCGCAATCACTGCCGCTCCAACGACGGACATGCGTTGGACGATTCGAAGCATGTTGTCCAAGCCGACTCGTTTTGAGGCGTAGAGAGCCTGCTGAAAGGGAGCCATAAATACTCGAATGGCAGAGTGTGCACCTTCCATGAAAAACAGAAACGCCAATGCCTTCTCGATTCCGGGATGGCCTTCCACGACGTTGAAAATCCCGACGTACGCCAGCGCAGCGACACCCATTGAAATCAAGAGTGTGGCGAGACCCGCGAGCGCGCAGAACGCCATTGAAGACGTCAGAGTACGAGTGACATTTTCCGGATTGTCTGAGGAAATCGCAACGGCCATCTCACGGGAAAGGCTGCTGCTGATCGTTCGCTCCAACGCAAAGGAAAGGCCGAAAGTCCCCGTCGACAACGCGATCATCCCGTACGCGGCGATCCCGATCTCCCCGATGATGAACCAAACGTAAAAAATTCCGATAACGAAGGTGGCGCCAAGACGAGCGTAAGTCGTGGTCGCATTGACGATGAGTTGAGTTGATAATCGCAAAGGGAATCTCGCAAACGGACCGGTTCATCGCGGAGTACAGAATATCGTCAATCAGGCCGATACTAGGCCAATTGCCATTCCTTTTGTCCTTCTTCGAGTCTATGATCCGTCGAATTCACTGCCGCCCGAGGCCGTGACTCGGTTCGAGCCCTGAGCGATCTATGATTGATCTGCGAATGTCGCTCTCATCATCGTGCGAATTTGACCGCCCAGTTCTCGTCGTTGGACCAACGAGGAGTGGCAAGTCTATGGTGGCCAAGCTGATTGCCACCCTGCCGGAGTTTCAACTCGGATTCGAACCACTGGCGGTGTGGACACGCGGCACTGAGCATCGATCGGACGACCGGCGAACCGTCGATGATG
>JAPULD010000208.1 GCA_027295365.1 Planctomycetota bacterium | reverse complement strand
GGCCTTTTCATCGTTGGCGTGCCCTGCTGCTGCGCCTCTTCGGGGCCAAGGTCTCGATGAAGGCCCGGGTCTATCCCAGGGCACGAATCTGGGCTCCCTGGAACCTCCACATGGACGACTACGCCACACTGGGCGACGATGTGGACTGCTACTGCGTCGACCTCGTGCGCATCGGGGCCCACAGCGTGGTCAGCCAGTATTGCTACCTGTGTGGGGCCACCCATGATTTCGACCAGCCCAAGCGTCCCCTGGTCACCAAGCCCATCGTGATCGAGCGCGAGGTGTGGCTGGCCGCGGATGTGTACGTCGCCCCGGGGGTGACGATCGGGCAGGGAAGCGTCGTCGGGGCGAGGAGCAGCGTGTTTAGCGATCTGCCTGCGAACAAGATTTGTTATGGCACGCCAGCGAAGGTGATGCGCGATCGACCCGCCCCCGGAAACTCTGGAGAGCCCGGCGACGACGAGAAGGAGACGAAGGCGTCCTGAAATTTCTCGGCGCCATGATCATCCGATGTCCGTCTCCATCTTCATCCAAACGCTGAACGAGGAAGCGAACCTGCCCGGCCTGCTCGATTCGGTCGCATGGGCGGATGACATCGTGGTGCTGGATTCGCTAAGCACCGACGAGACGGAATCGATCGCGCGGGATCGGGGCTGCCGGTTCTTCAAGCGGGAATACGATGGGCGGGGCACCCACCAGAACTGGGCGATGGAGAACATCGACTTCAAGTATCCCTGGGTGTTCTACCTCGACGCGGATGAGCGCATGACCGACGAATTGAAGGACGAGATCCTCACCATCGCCTCGAACCTCGAGGAAAAACGCGTGGCGTTCTATTGTGGCCGGCGAAACTACTTCCAGAACACCTGGCTCAAACACGCCATGCCCCCAGGCCACATCATGCGGTTCTTCAAGCCCCCTACCATCCGTTTCAAGCGCAAGGCGAATCCCGTGCCGATCATCGATGGCGAGGTGGGCTACCTCACCTCGCACTTCCTGCATTACAACTTCAGCAAGGGCCTGCGCGAGTGGATCGAGCGACACAATCGCTACTCGACCTACGAAGCCGAGGAAACCATGAGGGCCCTGCGTGAGCAACCCGTGCGATGGGGCAACCTGTTCTCCCTCGATGGCGCAACGAGGCGCATCGAGATCAAGAACCTCTCCTTCCGCCTGCCGTTTCGCCCCACGCTGCGGTTCATCTACATGTACCTGCTCAAGGGGGGCTTCCTGGATGGCCGAGCCGGCCTGACGTATTGCAAGCTGCTGAAGATGTACGAATGGCAGATCGTGCTGAAGGTGAGGGAGTTGAAGCGGGAGGCGAAGGAAATGCCGAAGGGTTAAGTGGGGAGCGGTGGGGATCAGCAACGGGTGCCACGGACAGTGAAGCGAAGCGGAATAGTCCGTGCGTTCTGTGATCGAAGCTCAAGACACGGACGACTCCGTTTCGCTACGCTGCACTTCGCTGTCCGTGGCACCCGGCAAGACACTCGAAACCTCTTTATTTCCATAGTCACCTTTTATCCACCGTTCTTCGACAAATACTAACAAGTGGTGGATGAACAAATTATTAATTGATTTCCGCCTTTAAATACCGTGTTATATTGCGATAAAAGGATGTGAACCAGCAAGATCTTATTGTGAGCTTGATAAATATGTTTACGCTTCACACTGATGACCAACTGCGGTGTGCGGCGTAACTCCGGTAGCGAGATCCTTCAAGACCTGCCCGTCTTGAAGGAGGACATTGATCGAAGGATTCCAAATCCTCGTAGTCCTCGCAGGTTCGACTCCTGCCGCTGCCACCGTGGCTTTATTTCTGATCAGTTTGTACGACAAGGAAACAGGTACTGTCAAGTTCACAATACATCCACAAAAGGCCGGAGGCCACCTACTGTGAAGCGAAGCGGAATCGTCCGTACGTAGTGCGATCGAAGCTCACAGTCAAACCGGCTGCGCCTGCATCCACTCCAGCGTTTCCTTCAGCCCTTCCTCGAACATCAGCAAAGGCTCGTAGCCGATCAGTTCCTTCGCGCGGCTGATGTCGGGCAACGTGTGCATGATGTCGCCCGCTCGGGGCGGGCCGAAGCTCGGATCGGTCTCGACGCCCAGGTGCTTGCCCATCAGCTCGATGATCTGCAGCAGACTGATGCGCGTCCCCGTCCCCACGTTGAGAACCTCACCATTCAAGTCCTTCTCGCATGACGCGGCGAGCAAATTCGCGTGCACGATATTGTCCACGTGTACGAAGTCGCGCGTCTGCTCGCCTGTGCCGAACACGGTGGGTTGACGACCATGGATCAGGGCATCGGAGAAGGCGGAGATCACCGCGGCGTAGGCGGACTTGGGATCCTGCCTCGGGCCATAGACGTTGAAGTAGCGCAGCGAGATCGTGGACAGGTCGTAACACCGGCTGAATGCGGTCATGAGCAATTCACCCGCCACCTTGGACGCTGCGTAGGGTGAATGACAATCCAAGGGGTCGTCCTCGTGCGAGGGCAGCTTGGCGATCTCGCCATACGCCGCGGAAGAGGCCGCGAAGACGACGCGCTTGACGCCCAGGTCCTTGGCGGCTTCCAGAACACGCTCGGTGCCCATGATGTTGATCTCGACGCATTCCAGGGGCTTTTCCACGCTCATGGGCACCGACATCATCGCCGCCTTGTGAAAGACGTAGGTGCAGCCCTCGGTCGCGCTTTTCAGTTCATCGTCATCGAGGATCGACGCCTGGGTGAACTGAGCCCCGCCCGGCACGTTGGCCAGATGACCCGAGGAGAGGTCGTCGAGGATGGTCACCTGTGCCCCCAGATCGAGCAGTTGCTGGGCGATATGCGAGCCGATGAAACCGGCTCCCCCCGTCACGAGGGCCTTGGTGTCGCGAAAGGCATCGGAGTAAGGAAGATTCGTGTTCTGAGTCATGTTGGATTCGTCGTGGATGGTGAAATCAAGGATGCAGAAGGTTCAATCACTTCGCAATACGAGCGGGTGGATGAAACAAGGTGGGGTGACGACGAGCACTTGCCCGGAAAGGGGGCCTGTCGTACCGTTCGCACCATGCCCCTGGTTCTCTACAACTCCCTCACGAAACGCGAAGAAGTCTTCGAACCCCTGGACCCAAAGGGCCGTTTCGTCACGTATTACTCGTGCGGTCCAACGGTATACGACTACGCCCACATCGGCAACTTCCGATCGTTCCTCAATGCCGACGTCATGCGCAGGACGCTTGAGCTGCTGGGCTACGAGGTCAGGCACATCATGAACATGACCGACGTGGGGCACATGACCGATGATGACATCGCGGATGGGGGGGGCGAGGACAAGATGGAGGTCGCGGCGAAACGTCTGCTGGAGGCCAAGAAATCAGGGGC
>JAPULD010000207.1 GCA_027295365.1 Planctomycetota bacterium | reverse complement strand
ATCATGCTCCAGATGCGCAAGCACGCGCAGCAGCAGCGGCGCATCACGCGCGAACTCGCGCACGTCGGCAGGCGCCGGGACGCCCAGGGGCGCAACGAGCGGCTCATGGGCCGCCGCACCAAGATCGTGGATATCTTCAACGAGACGCCCGAAGAGACCGCGATCCGCAGCCAGCTCCTGGAGCGCCGCTACGATGGCTACCAGACGGCCAAGCAGAAGCTCAGCGCCGGCAACCTCCGGCTCGTCGTGTCCATCGCCAAGAAATATCGCAACCGCGGGCTCCCCTTCCTCGACATCATCCAGGAAGGCAACACCGGTCTCATGCGCGCCGTCGACAAGTACGAATACAAACGAGGCTACAAGTTCTCGACCTACGCCACGTGGTGGATCCGTCAGGCCATCACTCGTGCCATCGCCGACCACGCGCGGACGATCCGCGTCCCGGTGCACATGATCGAGACGATGTCCAAGCTGCGCACGATCCAGAAGCATCTGCTTCAGGATATCGGCCGCGAACCCACCATCGAGGAAATCGCTCTCCAGGCGGGCATGCCCGTCGAGGAGACCCGCCGCGTCATGAAGATCTCCCGCCATCCCATCAGCCTCGACCGGCCGGTGGGCGAATCGGAAGACTCGCAGTTTGGCGACTTCATCGAGGACGAGAGGCAATCCGCCCCCGCGGACACCGCCTCCTCCGAAATGCTCCGCCAGCGGATCAACGACATCCTCAAGACCCTCACCTATCGAGAGCGTGAGATCCTCAAGCTTCGGTACGGCATCGGTGACGGCTACACCTACACCCTCGAAGAGGTGGGCCGCATCCTCAAGGTCACTCGCGAACGCGTGAGGCAGGTCGAATCCAAGGCCATCCGCAAGCTGCAACACCCGGTCCGGCAACGTCGCCTCGCATCGTTCCTGAGTGGGGAAGAAATGGACAACCATCGGAGTGATGCATAGTCCAGTCCCCTCAACACTTGGGATGTATGAATAGTTGACTCGAGAAACCCACGTCATCAATGGCGTGGGTTTTTTTCTTTCCTGTACGAATCAATCCGTCAGCGTATCGAGCAGGATATAGAAACCGATTCCGATCAGGAGAAACGGAAGTATCCATGTGGCCAAAGGCAAGAGCCGCTTCGAGAACGCTTCATGACCGCTCAGCCAGAGGGCGAAACCACACCAGATCGCGGCACAGGCCAACCCGAAACTGGCGATGTCAATTCCCAGCCGATCGTTTGATTCCAGATACAACGCGAGGAAGACGCCAAACGTGTCGGAGCCATTGGCGAGCATGATCAGGAACACCCCGAGCGCTCCGAGATTGCACGATTTCGTATTCAGGCGCTCATCCTCGTGCGATTCTGACTCAGGGGGAACTGCGACTCGACCCTTGCCGTTCCCGGTCCAGTCAAGACGCATCAACTCCAGAAGCCCGATGGAAATCGGCACCAGCCCCAGCCAGCCCCAGCGTATTTCAGGCAGCAGATCGACGAGTTCCGCGACCCCCCATCCACTGAGGATGATGAGCCCCATCGCCCCGAGATACCCCAGGACAATGGCTCGTTTCTTCGCCCCTTTCCGGCCCAGAAAGCCCAACATCAAGACAAGGTTGTCGAGATTGGTGGTGACAAACCCGAGGACCGTGATCAGCAGAATGGTGAGAATTGAAGCCATGAAGGAAACAGGATATCGCCTCTTGGCGATGAAGCGACCAAGGAATCTCACCGAACCAGGGTGTTGTGATGAAGCGATGCCTCGGTACAATCACCAACGCCATGGAATTCTACTACGACGATGTCGATGCCGATGTGCTGGTGGTGATCGTGGACGGTGGGCTCAACGCCGACACCGCGGCGCAATTCATGGCCAGCGTCTCCGGTCTCGTCGAGGCCGGCATTCAGAAGCTCATCGTCGATTGCAGCAAACTTGACTACATCTCCAGCTTCGGACTCAGTCAACTCATCCTCTTGCATGGACGCATGAAGAAGCAGGATGGCGACGTCAAGCTCTGCAACATCAGGGGCATCGTCCCCCAGGTTCTGGCCACCACCAAGCTGGACAAGCTGTTCGATATCTATGATGACGTGAGCGCCGCGAGGCTGGCGTTCAGGCCGGTTGGTTGAGCAACGCCGGTCTCTCGGCGAGTGGTGTAATCCATTAGCCCGAACGAGGCACGATCGCCCCGCTGACCAGGGAAAACACCACGAGCAGAAACGCGGCCACCGTCTGATCGTGCCAGGGGTGACCGGTCCACGCACCGGAACCCAACGCGTAGGCCCAGACCGCGAACGCAATAAATGAAACCACACCCTGAACGACCCAAGGATCAGTTCGATTCGACATGAGCTTGAAGTACACCGGGGTCATGACCAGGCAGAGTCCAAATGCCACCCAGTCCAAGATGCCCTTCAAGTTCGGGGATGTCGCGGCCAATGAGACCAGGGTCATGTACGCCACGAGCACTTCACCCGGGACGTATTTTCCGACCCGTTCGAAGTAATCCTTGGCTGGCGTGGGACCAGGGCTCCCCAACGTCACAACCACGTCACCGGCCGGCTTGAGTCTACGCTTTACAATTCGTGACATGATGTCCCTCCCGGGTGGAAATCAGGTGGACATCATAACCCGATCAGGTTTATTTCCATCCAATATTCTTAACAATTTGAATTGAAGTTGAATCACGTGCCGTAGGCGGTCAGGGGCGGGTTGTCGAACGGCCCATCCACCTTCCAGCCATTGGAGGAACGCAGATTCTCCGAAAAACGTGAATCTATCAGGATGCAATACAAACCCCGGGACCGGCTGACCAATTGAACGCCGAACATCTTGTCCAATGCCTGCTCAGGCAGATCAAAATGCTCCAGAATGGCCTCGACCGTAATCGGCTTGCCATTGTGCGAAATGTTGTACAGGACGGAATCCATTTGACTGTAATCGGAGTCCGCCGAACGACGATTCAGTCTCCCGATCCATGGGATCCACATAATCCGGCCTCCATGCCTCGTGTATGAGTCGTCCCATTTAGGCATCGTCCAGACTGTCCGATAACCAGAGGTATTTCTACATATTTATACGATTTGATGGCATGGCAGTTTCACATAATGATGGCTTTTTCATCATTTATCTCCTTTGTTTGCAAACACTTATGACTTTTCGTGAATTGCTATTTCAAGGCGGGCCAAGCAGCCATATCGAGAATGCCATGACCGAGAACGTGGTCGAAGACATGTCCTTTAGGCTTTCTGCTGGTTGCTCGAATGATATCCCGCATGGCTGCAGGTGATCGTTTTGGATCATTGGGATCATATGGCAGTAGGCTTCTTAAAAGGCAAATCGATCCCGAAGTCATAGCAGCACTGACGGACGCTCCTACGTCCTTGGGGCCGATTGCTTTTGAGCCAACAAAATGGGTGTATGCACAGATGTCCGGCTTGCGGTCCATCAGCGTCCCTGGGCCGCGTGAGGAATACCCCACGGGAAGATCATCAATATCCACACCCCCGACCGTAATCACCTCCGGATGCGAATTGGCACCGTTGATTGAAACGATGGTCTTGTTATTTCCTTTCCGATTCCCGGAATTGCCGGCTGCGAATACAACATCAATTCCGGCTAAACCGATGTCCTCGACGATCAAATTCAAGGGATGTTCTGCATTGTCAAAGTAACGTTTGTCTTCCGGTTGCGCCAGTTGAGACGAAGGATCCTCGACTCCCCAGCTGCAATTCACAACGATGGAAGGGTATTCGCCTTTTTTCGCAAGGAAATCCCGCAAGTCTCGGAGGTGGGTAAAAGCCAAAATGCCATTGGAGGTGAATTCATCGAATTCAACCTGTTCGCTGGGCAAGATGCAGATGTCGATCAACGTGCATTTCGGCGCCACCCGGGCAATATGATACGCACACATGGTGCCGTGGTAACTTGAGAAAGTTCCCGGATCGGGAGGTATGTGGCTCCCACAGCAATGCATACTGTAGGATTCACTCAGTCGGACCCCATCCGGACAATTTTTTTCCAAGTATGGCTTATCAATGCCAGTGTCAAGCACCGCAACGAGTACATCCTGACCTTCCATCCCCGCCTTCCAGGCAGATTCACAGGAAATCTGGCTCCTTGCTTCCTCGCACGTCCCCTTGTCACGATCCTTGAACTTTGTAATGACACGATCGAAATGATCGATTCGTGGATCCGAGAACACACTCTTCTCGCCGAAATGGTGAACCAAATCCTTGAGCGCGTCATCCGTCGCCTTCACCTCGATCATGACGCGGAGAAGTAGCCCCGGCGATTCCGAGTCAGGGGTGGCGTCCGGCATCCGAATGACTGGGTACGACTCGTCCCACGCAAGTCCTGGCACGCGAGGTAGAATACCAAAGTCAAAGTTCTCGATAATCCGTGGCTTCTCGTTGAGGTTTCCAACCCCGGATGGATTTCGCCAAACCACGAGCCATGGACAGACGCTTTCGGATTTATTCGTCATCGACGGTTCCTATCAATACGCTGCCGATCTGCCTTCCGTGTTCCTGGAGACGAATCGGGACAGTCACTGCCCCAATCACCTCATGGCCAATGGGAACAACGCCCGTTGCGAGCCACAGGATCCAGTAAACGGCACACTCACCCTTGACAGTGACGTGATGTTGTCAGCGCGCAGGATGTGTACTTGAAATGTACTTAGCCGAAAGCCCCGCTCGCCTCAAAAGCTGTTGCCTTCGGTTCGCTGATTATTGTAACAAGCCATGACGAAACACTACAGTCCCACTCTCCCGGTAGCCCTAGTACACGTGAAATGTCGAGTCCGACATCTTAATTCAGCAATAGACAGTGTTTAGAAATGGCATCTCAGACCATGCCTCAACATGACTCGCGCCTGATTCGTTGGCATCGTGTCTCTGAAGCCACCATGGGTACGACAGCCGTCCCGTGTCCGGTTCAGAGCGAACTTCAATATCAGTCCATCTGGGATTGCGATACGGACTCGGGTCGCCAACGATTTCAGCGTGTCACTGACTTCACGAAACCGCTCTTGCATTTCAAGCGGATCAAAGTCGTCGATCGAGATGAAGTCATGCAGTGCCGACGTGACGCTCGGTTGAATCCACCAGTACAACCTATCAAAGCCAGTACTCCAAGACCGCCCGAACGCATCGATGACGCGCAGGGTATCCAAGTGAACATTGACGGAGAGAGTAGGATCGACCACACTTCTCCGAAACCATTATCTCGTTCAGATTCCCGAAGGAGAGATACCATGACCGATACGCTGACACATTCCGCAAGCCTCAACTCCATGGACATCTCCGCCGATCAGGCCCGCGCCGCGGTGGAGGCCGCCAAGACGAAGGCCGAGGCAATCAACACGAAGATGGACATCGCCATCGTCGATGCGGGATGCAACCTCAAGGCGTTCCTGCGGATGGACGGGGCGTGGCTGGGCAGCATCGACATCTCGATCAAGAAGGCGAAGACGGCCCGCTTCTTCGACATGCCCACCGGGGCGATCGGTGAATTGAGCCAGCCCGGCGGTCCCCTCTTCAACATCGAGCATTCCAACAACGGACTCATCACCTTCCCCGGTGGCGTGCCCATCAAGGCCGCCGACGGAACCATCATCGGCGCGATCGGCGTCTCGGGTTCTTCGGTCGAGGATGATCACGCCGTGGCAACTGCCGGTGCCGAGGCGGCCTCCTGAGCCCTTCACGACCCGCGAGTCTTGAGATAGTGGTGCCAGAGAATACGTGCGGCCACCGATCGCCAGGGTCGCCAGCGTGAAGCCAGCAGATCCAGTTTCGACGGCGGATCATCGCGATTGAAGGCCTGCCGCATGACTTGATACAAGGCCAAGTCGCCCCGGGGCCAGATGTCAGGATGCCTCAAAGCGGTCAAGAGATAGATGTCCGAGGTCCATACACCGATCCCGGTGACCTTCATCATTGCCTTCCTCACTGCCTCGGCGTTCATGGCGCTGAGCGAAGTCAGATCCAGGTCACCCTCAATCAACGCCCGGGCAAGTTCGCGGCAGTACCTCGCCTTCTGCCTCGTCAAACCCAACCGCCTGAGTTGCGCTTCACTCCGCTGGTAGACCATGCCGGGGGTGACCCGCCCCACGCCTTCGCTGAGTCGGCGATACGCCGCGGCCCCCGAGGCCAGCGTCACCTGTTGTTCGAGGATGATCCGGATCAGCGTGGCATAACCAGGCGGCCTGACCCACATGGGAGGCAAGCCATCCCGAGCAACCATGGCGGCGAGGGCCGGGTCCAGCGCGGCAAGCTTTTTCGTGGCGGATGCGAGTCGGGCGGGG
>JAPULD010000206.1 GCA_027295365.1 Planctomycetota bacterium | reverse complement strand
CCAGGTCGTACCAGTGGGCATACGCGCTCTGAAACCCGCCCCCACACGCCACAGTCCGGATCGTGATGTCGGTCGAGTTGTTGTGCGTTCGCATGAATGAAGAACTGCACGTATAGCCATCGGGCTGGATCTGCCCGGAGGCGGACATCGTCAGGAACATGGATCCCGCGGCGGCTGGAATCAGAACCCTGGAAACGTAGATCACCCTCATGATTGGGCCCCTTGTGCGACAGAAACGATCTCGACTCCTCAATTATACATGAATTTTGCGTGGCCGCAATAATTTGGGGCCACTTCAAAGTTAATACTGATTCCTCAAGTTTCGCGACTGAATTCACGACTCGCCGCACCGTTTGACTTCCACATCGACATAAATCGAATGGCCGCAAGCCCATCCAATAAACCGTATTTTAGACGGGAAGAAACATCGTGAACACAAACGTATGTACGAGTGACACCATGACTTTCTTGTTATTTCGCATCATCACCCTTCGCATACATCAGGCACGCCATTGCCGTTAACATCCGGGGAACTACCCCCGGGGGCAACATCGCACCGATCCCACACGCCGTTGGAATTACAGTCCTGGGTCGTCCCGTTTTCGGTTGGCGTCGAATCGATCAGGTACTTCAAGGTGACTTCAATGAACGAGGCTCCGCTACAGGCCGTCTCGTCGATCACGCCCACCGGCACCAGTTCGATCAGGGCGTCGGTGTTTCCATCCAGCGTGTACAGGGGTATGAAGAACGCACGGCCAAACACGAAATCCTCCCGGTCGCCCGGGATCGTGCAGGGCCCGGCGGTGTCGGTGAACGCCGTGGTGATGAAAGTCCCATCAATATAGAGATCGACCGCTTGGGTCGAGGCGGCCAAGTCCGCGGAGGCGAAGATGGAGATCGTGATTTGGCTCAGCATCTCGGGAAGGTCCGTGAACAGCACCGACTGCGGCGCGCCGCTCCCGAAGGGCGAGAGGGCGCCCGAGCCGGCGAGAAACTGCGCCTGGCAGATGTCGTTGACGCCATTCTTATCGCAGTCCCCTTCACACTCGTCGGGAATGCCGTTGGAATCGCAATCCTCGCTGTTGCCCCGGCTGATGTCGCACTCATCGAACAGTCCATTGTCATTGCAATCCGTCTCGCATTCATCGGGAATTAAATTATTATTGCAGTCTCGGCTGGTGCCCTTGCAGAGTTCGAAGTCGTCCCGGATGCCGTTGTTATTGCAATCGGGCAACCCGGACGGATCGGATTGGATGGACAGGGTGCCCCGACCCTGTTCGCCGAGCTTTCCACCGATTCGGATGATGTATGATTCTGAAGCCGTTACTTCGAGTTCGAGACTGGCATGATCGCCGCAGCCCGACCCTAAGGAGTCATCGCAGGCGATCAGTTGAGTCCAATCCGAGGGGCACCCGGGGAACGTGTACACCTCAAGGTTCGTGTCCTTGATCTCGTCGGGCCCGCAATCGCTCTGCGTCGAGATGGTGACGGGACCGTCGCAGTCCGCGATGTAACGAAACCAGATGTCACCGCCGACGGAGTTGTCCGAGGCATCGATCCCGAACGCATCACTCCAGCGAAAGCCGCCCGGGAGGGCGTCGACGCCATAATCGAACCACCCGCAAAACGACGATCCGTTGATGATGGATTTCATGTCGTTCGTCGCGGGACGCAATGGACCATCGATGGTTCCGTCGATGACAAAGGGATGAAGGCCATCCGAAACTTTACCGAGCCCGTTCACGCTGATCAGGATGGCCCTGCATTCCGCATTGGGGTTGGGGCATGGGCCCCAGGCCCCGAGCATCTCAAGCAGATCCGTCACATCGACCCGGTTGTCACCCCGGAGGGGTGGTGCGACATCGCCGAGGGGTCGGGGCGGTGACAGGTCACCCCACGTGCCCAACAAGGCCAGGAGATCGAGCACATCGGTCTGATCGTCCCGTTCGCCATCCGAGCCGGTGATGTCCGTCGAGCAGAATGGTAGAGACGGTGCGCAGGAGGTACAATCTCCGATATCGATGTGGACCTGCATTACGACGTCTTGGTTGCCTCCAAACCATTCGGTTTGCTTGGCGTAGTCGCCTCCATCGATGCCGCCACTGGTGAGGCAGCCGCCACCATTGCAATTCGGATTCCGAGTCCAGGTCACGTTCGCAGACGATGGACCTTCCGTGTCACCCGTCTCGCCCATCGTATTGGCCCCGAACCGGGACAATCCTTCGCCCATGTCACCCACCTCGACGAAGAACTGGATGTTGGGGGACAGGAGGATGCCATCGGGAAGACCATTCTCATCGACGTCGGGGCCCACCTGGATGCTGCGATCGCCATCGGAACGGGGCGGGGAATTCCCGGCTATACCTTCTGCGCTTTGGGGGAAGATCGTCTCCCCTTCCCAGAGCAACACCCGACCCCCGACATCGGGACCCGGATCGGATGGATCGCCATAACCCTGCTGGGTGCATTGGCCATCGCGCCCCGGTGTCTGGTCTTCGTAGACCCGGATGAAAATCGGTTGATCACCCGCTGCCGTACTCGCCCAGTAACTGAAATCAACGCACTTCAAGGTCGAGAATGAACCAGCCAGAGCGATATCGACCGACAAGTCGTACCAATGGGCATACGCACTCTGAAACCCGGCCCCGCACGTCACGGTCCGGACCGTGATGTCAGTCGAGTTGTTGTGCGTCCGCATGAATGAAGAAGTGCACGTATAGCCATCGGGCTGGATCTGCCCGGAGGTGGACATCGTCATGCACATGGATCCGGCGATGGCCGGAAACAGTACCCTGGAAACGCGAATCACCCTCATGACAACTCCCCTTGAGTCCAGAAACAGTACTCTTCACTGACAGGCTACCTCGAATTGATGTCTCCGGCCAACGAAATGTCCCGGATTTCAAGTTGATTCTGAGGGCCGGTTCCGCCCCGCTCAAGAAAAGAAAAAGGCCCGGGATTGCCCCGGGCCTCACACGTGATGATTCCATTTACTTATTCAGCGGCGATTGGTCCTTCAATTTGTCCTTGAACAACTTGCGAACCTTCTCGACCTTGGGCAGGGCGACGCCTCTCACATACCCCTGATTGGGGTTGTTGCAGACGAAGTTCTGGTGCTTGCGCTCAGCGGGATAGAAGATCGTCAAGGGCTCAAGTTTCGTCGCGATGGGTTTCCTGAACGTCTTCGAATCGTTCAAGTCCTCGATGAACGCCTCGGCGAGTTCCTTCTCCTCGTCGGTGGCGTAAAAGATGGCGGTGCGATACTGGGGGCCATGATCATTGCCCTGGCGATTGACCTGCGTCGGGTCATGCGTGGCAAAATGAACTTCCAGCAAGGTCGCGTAGTCGATTACATCGGGGTCGTAGATGATCTGCACCGCCTCGGCATGAGCGGTTTGCCCTGAGCACACCGCCTGGTAATTCGCGGTCTCCTTGGTCCCTCCTGCGTAGCCCGAGATCGCCTCGTGCACGCCTTTGAGTTCCTCGAAGACCGCCTCGACGCACCAGAAGCAGCCTCCCGCAATGACGATGGTCGCACTGTTCTCGCTCATGTTCGGCACCTCATCCGAAATTACCTCTACGGGTTCGGCAATCGTCTTCAGGTCTTCCGTCTTCGTGAAACCCAACGATGCGGAGTTCACGCAATACCGCAGACCCGTAGGCGGGGGGCCATCGGCGAAGACATGCCCGAGATGCCCATCGCACCTTCGGCACACGATCTCCCGCCTCGTCGCCCCACGCCGATTATCCACATGCTCCGAGACATTGCCCCGG
>JAPULD010000205.1 GCA_027295365.1 Planctomycetota bacterium | reverse complement strand
GATCGTGATTCTCATCCGCATCCAACACCGTGACGTACACCGGGTCCGAACAGGACGCGAAGTCGGCCACATCGGCTCCGACATCGTCCGTAAAAGCGGCATTGAACAGATAGGCATGAAACGACATGACGTAATTCGAACCCTCTTCGATCAGTGACTGTTCGGATCGCAGGGAATTCTCGTTCGTTTCACTGGTGTGCACGTCGATTCCATACTGCGTAAAAAGACAGTATCGAGCCATGCCCACCGTCGCGCCGTTCTGGAAGAAATTGGCCACCGGACGCCAGGGATTGACTTCCGCCTGTACTTCGAAGTAGGTCTGCTGGTTTTCAAAGTAATTGGCCGGTACGTTTCCCGGCAAGGTCGCCGGCGCAAACCGAAAACCGCCTTCGTAACCCTGCGACCAGCCGTGCATATCCGCCGCCAGGGCGAAATCGTACGTGACGAGAAAATTCTCGATGTCCCCATGTACGTGGCGCACCTCCCATTCTTCAGTCGGCCCGCTGCCGGTCTCGTCCCAGTCCCGATTGAGATCGATCCCGTTAGTGTTGTACCTCGAAACCGCTTCGACCCCGTCCGGGTTGACCATGACGTAAAAGATGAACATCATCCGTTCGAGCAGGTCGTCGGGCCGAGTTGCCGGCGGGTTGGGCATGGCGCCGCGCGCGAATTCGATCATGCCCTCCGTGATGAAACTGTTCGCCGCTTCATTGCCATGCACGCGACTCGTCACGAGGATGGCCAGCTTGTCGATGTCCGGATAGGCCGAATCGCTGACGGTGACCTTGTAGATCGGACGATCGATCCCCGGCCGATTCAGGTAGCTCCACCCCAACACCTCGACGGTGACTCGCGGATCGCCTCCCAGCGTCGCGAGAAATGTTTCGAGACGAGCCAGGTCGTAATAGGCGCGGGCACCCCGGGCCAACGGCGCCTCCTCGATCGATCCCAGACGGATGACGACATGAGGTGAGGGTATCCGCAGTCGAATCCTCACATGATCAGGGAAACGATCCACGCGATGAATCGGGTGCCATTCAAACTTCCCGGACGTCCAGACCGGCGTGGCCTCTGCCGGCGCCCCGTAGACATTCAGTTGCAGTTCATGCCCGACCTTGCCCCGTACTGCAATGTCAAGATCATGCGGATCATGTCCCGGAAGGACATGCACTTCGAATTCGCCGGAACGCCCTGATCGTATCTGGAAGGCATGGCCTGATTCGGAGTAATCCAGAATTCGGATTCCCCCAATCCCGGGGCGGCCCTGTTGGGCGTGACTCGCAACCCCGAAGCTCACGATCATGAAAGCCGACACGACGATACGAAGACAGGGAAGCTGCATCACATTGACCCTCCAGGGAACACCAACGCTCTCTACCAATGTACACGGAAGCCCAAGCGTTCCGGATCCAAATATTTCAAATAGAGCGTAATTGTTCCCGGCATCTTCAAATTCGTGACATGTGCACTTGGTCACATAAATGCAATCCGAATGCAGTCGAATATCAGCAGTCACCCCACGCGGCAAGGAGGAAGAGCAGGTCGAGCACATCGACGATTCCGTCGCGGTTGATGTCAGCTGGACTTTCTGTGATTGGTCCCCACGCGCTAAGCAGAACCAACAGATCGAAGACATCAACGGCACCCGAATCGTTGACGTCGCGGGAGCATATGGCCGCGGCTATGTCAAACACATAAACCGAACCAGAGCTCACGCCATTGTCATCGTCGGCCCACGCCCCAATGATGGCGATTTCACTTCCGGGGGGACCGCTCAAGGATACGGAAGAGGCAAAGTGGTCGAATTCCACGCCATCAGAGGCCAGAAGTTTTGCTTTTTCCACCCATGACTCACTGTCGAATTGGTAGATGTACGCCGAGCCGGCTAACACTCCATTGTCACTATCTGCCCAACTGCTGACGATCACTGTTTCATTTTCAAGAGCACCGGTCATCGAAACACGAAAGCCGAAAATGTCTTCCATCGCACCGTCAGAAGCGAGGAGCTTGGCCTCCTCCACCCAAGTTTCGCCATTGAAGCGAAAAATGTACGCCGATCCTGAATCCGTGACGATGGTGTCGTATCCAGGAGCTCCGATGGTGACAATTTCTTGTTCAGAAGTGCCATGAATCGAGACGGACCATCCGAAGTGGTCATTCGCTGCACCGTCGGAGGCGAAAAGCTTGGCCTCCTCCACCCAGGTACCACCGTTGAAACGGTAGATATAGGCCGAGCCTGATTTTATGCCGCTCTCATCGTCGTTTCGGGCCCCGACGATTGCAACATCATGTCCGAGTGTGCCATTGATTGCGACGGTATATCCAAATGTGTCGATGGTCGCGCCGTCGGAAGCGAGAAGTTTGGCCTCCTCCACCCAAGCGGTGCCGTTGAATCGGTAGATGTACGCCGAACCCGAATTGAAGCCATTGTCGTCATCCAAGAAGGCCCCGACGATGGCGATTTCGTTCCCGGGGGGACCGCTGATCGAAACGGACCATCCGAAGATGTCGTCCGCTTCACCGTCGGAGGCGAGAAGCTTGGCCTCCTCAACCCAGGTGGTGCCATCGAAACGAAAGATGTATGCCGAGCCGGAGTTGCTGCCATTGTCGTCGTCGGAGTGGGCCCCGACGATGGCGACTTCATTTCCAACGGCACCACTGATCGAGACGGAAATACCGAATTTGTCTCCCGCCGCGCCGTCGGAGGCGAGGAGTTTGGACTCTTCCATCCAAGTCGATCCACTATTGCGGTAGATATACGCCGACCCCGAAATGAGGCCATTCTCGTCGTCCTCGGTGGCTCCGACGATGGCAACTTCATTTCCGGGTGAACCATCGATCGCCACAGACCAGCCGAATCGGTCATTGGGTGAGCCGTCGGAGGCGAGCAGTTTGAAGTCTTCAATATGTTGGGCGAAAGCATTCGGGGCCAGGACGATCAAGAATGCTGCCATGTGGGTAATAATATCCCATGAATAACGAGCACAAAATTTCATGACAAGATTCCCATTTGTGAAGCAACGTAGTAGCACCAACCCCACCGACAACATCCGAATAGCAACCCGACCGCTGTACTATTGAGAATCTACACCATCGAACAACCCCAGGAAAGCACAAAAATTCAGATTGTCGATTGTTTGTCGATCACCGAAATCACGGTCGGCAAATTTACCCCCGATTCCAAAGAGGAACGCATGGGTCAGCCACCCAGAATCACGAGCCCCAAAAAACAAACGGACAGGGTGGGATTCGAACCCACGTAACCCCGAAGGGTTAACTAGTTTTCGAGACTAGCGCGTTCAGCCGCTCCGCCACCTGTCCACTGGTCAACGAAGAGGGGCATTGTTGTCCTCATCGTCCCGAGCGTCAATGGCCCGGCATATTTCCATATTTGGCGTGATTTTGATTCGGATCACCCCCCCAACTTCACAACAAATCGTCCACATCCCCCTTCTGGGGTTGTCAACTGGAGTTCCGCGCCGACCTCCGTTGGTATTCTTCCGCTGGAGCATTGCTCCAGATAGGCGGCAGGGAGGCCGCCTTCGGAAGTCAATCGATCGGTGCACGAGATCCCACTTCGTGGTCCTGAGAACTTTCGTATCCCGGAACGGACCCCGGACAATAGACCCTTGGACCCACGGCCCCCGACCCCCCCCGGATTCCCGGACCCAAGACCTACCTTGGATTCCAGGATCCAACGGAAATTGCCCCCTCGGGCGAATGCGTCGGTTTCTCGCCCCGAAAGGCCTCCCATGCCCAACGATTGCAATCTGCCCTTTGAAAAGATCGATGCCATGCGACGCACGCCCATTCACAGCGTGCTCACTGAATTAGGCACCGTCGGGGTCGAATTCAATAACCACAAGACCATCGAATTCCAAAAGCTCATCGCCTATGTGCTTGAATGGGCCGATGGTCGTGACCGGAGAGATCCCTGGACCCAGAAGCCGGGTATCGCCAGACCCATTCCCAAACTGCGAGTCGTGGTCGACGAGGCCTTCAAGGAATATGGCGAGTTGCTCTGGTTCAAGCTGAATCGCACCGCCAACCAATCAGGCAAGCCCCTCTATGGACTCTTCCCCAGGATGGCGGCGGCCGTGGCCCGAGTCGATCTCGACGAGTTTGGCGAAATCATCGAGGCCCTCGTCTCGGATTCCCCCGACGCCGCCCTGTTGCGACGTCTGCACTCGCACGGCGGGCGCATCAAGGGCATGGGCCTGGAGCTCTTCTCACGCCTGGCGTTCGCGTTTCGGCGCGATCTGTATTTCGTGCTCCCCAGCCCCTGGGTGGAAAAATCAGGACTTCTGAAATACATCGACAATGACTTGAGAAAGTATTGCGCCGTCTGCCGCAGCCTGCGAGGCATCTGTGACCAGGTGAACATCACCGAGGCAATCCGGGGCAGCGTCTTGCGGGAATTATTGAGCAAGCCCAAGATCGATGAGGACCTGGCCAAGGCCCTGGACCATGCTCTGGGAACCACCCTGCTCAAGTACACGCTGTTGGAATCCAACGACGCGTACGAGCCCGACTCGTTCGACGATGACCTTTCGGCGATGCCTTTGGAATTCGCCAGTCATGCCATCCGAGCGCGTCGAGGCGAGAAACGGCTGCGGAACCAACTCCGCCAGTCCTACGGCAATCGGTGTGGCATCTCGGGCCCCTGCCCCTGCGACCTCCTGGAAATCGCGTACATCGTGCCCTATCCCCAAGGCAACGTGCATTCGATGGCGAACGCCATCCTCCTGAGGAGCGACCTGCACACGCTCTGGGATCTGAACCTTCTCGGAATCGATCCGGAGGATTTGAAGGTTCGAGTCTCCGAGCAACTCAAGGGCTCGGGATACGAGAAACTGGATGGGCGGACCATCGTCGCCCCGAAGGACGGCACCGTCGTCAGTTCGTCGTCATTGCGCGAGCGATGGAAGCTCTTCAAGGGCGATCGTCCATCGAAGACTCGCAAGAAGGCTGCAGCGACAATCAAGAGCGATCAGCGCCGCCGCGTCCAGGTCGATGCGTTTCCTAATCGAGAGACTTCACCGGAGCCAAGCAGCCAGGAATCGCAGTTTGGCATCAAGGCTCCGAACTGATTCATCCACGTGAACGCATGCTGAATCGATGAGAATTCCGGGCGAACAATGTTGCCCATGACCATTCAATCGGCATCTCGCTGAGTTTTCTTTTCGTCTGGGAAGAACAGCGTAAAAGGCCAACCCCACAGTCGGCTTTTCTGATCGGGGGCAAAGACTTTTCGAGACCATTCCGAGGCGGTGACCACCATAAAACCAAAGCAGACGATCCCGCCGAGCATCGTCAAGACAGCACCGACCTTCTCCAATAAGTTCGCCGAACCTCGAGCGCTGGTCGTGAGTGCGATGACATCCCACAACAGGTGCAACCCCATCGAGAAGATGACGCTGATGCCCAAGACCGGGATCCAGTATTTCATACGCATCCGCATCATACCGACGGCAAAGCCGGTGATTCCCCCCATCAGCAAATGGCCCATGATGCGGATTATTTCCTGAGGCGGAAGGGTATTTGGGACATCCCCATCGTGGGTCATATATTGAATTGATTCGAGCACTGCCATTCCCAAACCAATCAGGCTGCCGTAAATGAGGCCATCCATGGGGTCGTTGAACTGAGAAGGGAGAAGCAGAGCCAACGCCACGACCATCACAAGTCGAATGCCTTCTTCATGTGTTGAAGCGACAAGTGCCTGTTGAAAAGGAGTCATCAGATCGCCAATTTGACTGTACGACCACCGTTCAACGAAACCAATTGCATACATTGACACCATACCGATCGCCACGGCAAACAGCACCATATACCAGGGCTCTTGTTCGTACATGTCGTATCGATACACGAGCCAACCAGCCAGAAACGCACAACTCGCCAATGTGATATACAGCGTCACGGCCATACCTTACAGCACCCGCCACCGCTTGCACACCCGTCAATCCGGGTCGTACAACCGTGAATCGTCGGCAGAATTCCGGTACCATGCATTTGGTGCGGTCCTGCACCACCCCGGGTTGGCCGGAGGAGAATGACATGGCATCCGAAAAGGATCCCACCATTCAGACGCCTTTGATCGATGACGCCGTCGGGACCATGATCGGTCGCTACAAGATTCTCCAACATCTCGGCGATGGCGGCTTCGGGACGGTGTATCTGGCCGAGCAGAAGCAGCCCGTTCGACGCCAGGTCGCGCTGAAGATCATCAAGCTGGGCATGGACACCAAGCAGATCATCGCCCGCTTCGAGGCCGAACGGCAGGCCCTGGCCATGATGGATCATCCCAACATCGCCAAGGTCTTTGATGCGGGCGCGACCGAATCGGGTCGGCCCTATTTCGTCATGGAACTGGTGCATGGCGTTCCGCTCACGGAATACTGCGACACGGAATGCTTGTCCACGCGCCGGCGTCTTGAATTGTTCATCGACGTGTGTCGCGCCGTGCAACACGCCCACCAGAAGGGCATCATCCATCGCGACCTCAAGCCGTCGAACGTGCTGGTGTCGATTCCCGCCGGCGAGCCTGTGCCCAAGGTCATCGACTTCGGCATCGCAAAGGCCACGGGCCAGAGCCTCACCGACAAGACGCTCGTCACCGAGTATCGCCAGTTGCTGGGCACCCCGGCGTACATGAGCCCCGAGCAGGCGGAGATGAGCGGCGTGGACATCGACACCCGCAGCGACATCTACTCCCTCGGCGTACTGTTGTATGAACTGCTCACGGGTACCACCCCGTTCGATCTCACGAAGCTGGCGAGCGCCGGCCTGGGCGAGATTCAACGCATCATCCGCGAAGAGATACCGCACAAACCATCCACCCGCCTCGGCAACTTGACGCGCAGCGCCACGGCGCCAGATACCAATGCGTCATCGATCGATTTCATCTCCCGTCATCGAGCAACGGAGTCGGCGCGACTTCAGCGCGAGCTCAAGGGCGATCTCGACTGGATCGTGATGAAGTGCCTGGAAAAAGACCGCAGCCGGCGTTACGAGACCGCCAACGGTCTGGCCCGGGATCTGGAGCGTCACTTCTGCAACGAACCGGTCACCGCCGGTCCGCCCGGCGTGACGTACCAACTGGAGAAGTTCATTCGTCGCAATCGCGCGCTGGTGATCGGCGCGGCGGCGGTACTGCTCGTGCTCGTGCTCGGCGTGGCGGGGGTGACTGTTCAATGGATTCGCGCCGAGTGGCAGGCGACGAAAGCCGCCGTCATCAACGATTTCCTCAGCACGCTCATCGTGGCCCCGGACCCGAAGTGGTACCTGACCGAACCCAACCCCACGCGACGCTCCGGCCCGGACCTGACCGTCGCCGAGGCCATGGTCGACATTCTGCCGTCGATCGATGAGGCGTTCGCCAACCATCCGGATGCGGAAGCCGATACCCGACTGGCGATCGGCCGCAGCTTCGTGGGCCTGAGCCACTTTGCCGAGGGTCGCGAGCAGTGTTCCCGGGCGCTGGAGATCTATCTCG
>JAPULD010000204.1 GCA_027295365.1 Planctomycetota bacterium | reverse complement strand
CGCGGCCTTGGCCAGTCTTTGGGCGTGATCCAATACCTCCCGGGGCACCGCGACCACGATCACCGTCGTGCTCGATACTCCTCTGGTGACCGGGGCGAAATCGATCACCGCTGTTTCCGGATCAAAAGGCAATTCTCGCTGCATGGCCAGCTTCGCCATCTCAGGCAGTTCAACGTCGCTGGCGGTCGGCAACGTGAGCCTCTTCAGAGCGACGAATTCCCGGGGCAACGCGAGAATTGCACTGTCCAAGGGCATCCCCGCCTGATGGAGTCTTCGTCCCAGCCAGGCCCCCAGGGCCGATGCATCATCGACATCGAGATCATCCGGAATCCGCTCCGAAAGGGTCTTGCGCACCCGAAGCGCTCCCCGCGACCATTCGGCGTGTACGGCGCTCAGTCTTCGTCGGCTCAGATCTATCGCAAGTCGTGGCGTCGATACCATGTTGCTTTCACAACCCTCCGGTCACAGGGTACTGATTCGAGGCTCCTCGTGCCTCGTTCTGGGGTGACGAGTTCATCAGGTATCAAGTGATTCACGAATCGCCTGTTTTCCATCGCCCTACTCGTGATGGTGACGATGATGATGACGATTCCTGCTTCGTGTCACGAGTCATGTTTGGCCCCGTTGAATCGAAATCTGCATCGGGAGGGGGATCATTCGATTCCAGCTCATCATCGGCTATTGAAGGTGAATTTAGGGTATCCTCGTAAGAGGGGCCATCCTGCATATCACCTTCATATTGGCGTGTATTGTCGTATGACAGCACGCCCGAGGCGACAAGTTGAGCCGTGGTCTGCAGAAGCGTGATCTCTCGCAAATATGCCAGACGAGGACGAGATTCCGACACGTCAAACACCGCTTCGAAGAGCAATGGGTTCAAGATCGGACCATCGGTGTTCGAGTCGTCAACTTCGCCCGCCGCGATCCGAACGCGCCAGGTGAAGCTGCGAGTCGTCACGTGATTGGAGATGGCCTCCAGCTGCGTGGCATCCATGATCTGCCTCTGGGTCAACCAGGCAATCGTGATTCGCTCGTCGTCGGAGAGTTGGTCGCGAACTCTGATGATCTGCTCGGCCTGGGACGGTTCGATTCCTTCCAGGCTCATGAGCGTCTCGTAGGGAGCGGTATTGATGTCGAGTCGCCCGAATCGATAGTCGCCATCTTCCGCGGTGAACGTATCCAGCAACCGAGACTGATCTTCTTCGGGGACACTTTGCCTGAGGATCGCCCCGACCAGATCGGCATCGGTCTTGATCGAACCATTCTGAAAAAGCGATTGCACCTGACCAGCAAGCGAGCCAAACCGATCCGCACAGCGTTGCCGCAATTGCTCGTCCCAGTCGAGGTTGAGCTGGATCCGACGAACACCGTTTGACTGCAACGAAGGTTCGAATCCATACACCGTCACGACATCCGCCAGACCCTTCACGGGGGTGCGATCCAGGCGAGAGGCAATTCGCTCTCCCACACTGTCTTCCTCCGTGACCACATCAGGCGCAACCCTCCATTCGTCCAACGGGCCATACAGCAATTCAGGGGTCACGCCTTCGACATTCAGGAGTTCCGCCACGGATTGAATGGGGCGGTCTGGCGATGCATCCCGATACGCCACGATCGCCTCGGCCAGCTCGGGTTCGAGCAACCCCGTCGCCACCAGGGCATCGGCCTTGACGACATTCAGGTCAAGCTTTCCCGCTTCAGATATCAGCCTGGCTCCCCCCTGAATCGGAAGCAATCGAATCACGCCGATTCGATTCGAAGCTTCATACATTTCATACTGCTCATCGAGCTCGGGGCTCGCCCCGGCGAGGATCGACTCCCGCTGCTCGCTGAGTTGTTGCATGAGCACCTGCAATCCCGACCAGGCCAGGGCACGCGACTGCGCATCACGACGATGCACGACCCCGGCCGCCCCATCCGCACTGCTCATATACAGCAATCCCGTCGCCACGAGCAACGCGCTGCCGGTCATGATGAGCACCACCAGAAGGACGAATCCGCGTCGTGTTGCGACGGCAAATCGCATCATGGAGCCACCGCCCCCTGGGCATCAGGAATCACAATCACGCGTCGCCGATCGGGTTGCGGCTCCCCTTCCCTCTTGAGGTCGCTCAAACGAGCCGATTCCATTTCATCAAATCCCGAGGCCTCCGGCTCAAACTCGAACGAATCTTCCACCTGCCGATCAGGCATGGTCTCCCCGGGCCAGGGATCGAACCAGAACGCCATCTCGATGGCGACGGGTAATTGTTTCGCATCGAGGCTGTTGAACGATTCGCTCCAGGCACGGCCATCGTAATACCGAAATCGAACCTTGAAGATGTTTTCGCCAATGGTCTCGAATTCGCTTTCCCGGTCATCGGATGATGATGCGTCATACCGACGAGCCTGCAACGTCGCGCGAGATTCATCGAACTGATACTCGGATCGTTGAACATCGGCAAATGAACCCGAAGCGTCTTGTTCGTTGATCAAGAGTCCCCTTGAGAGAACGCTCAGGCGATCCGTCTCCCCTTCGACCCCGGCTCCCATGGTTGAATCACCCCCGAGACAAGCCATGAGATCGCGTTCGAGACGTTCGATGAGAACGTTTGCCGCCCTTTGCCTCCCGGATATCTCAATGACCTGGGCACGCGCTTCAAGCAAGTTGATGAGAAAGCCAAACATCGTCCCCAACAACGCCAACGTCAGCGCAATGGCGATGAGCACTTCCAGCAAGGTGAACGAGCGACGACTCACCGCGTGTCCTCCTCGGGATCGGCGTCGATCAGATCGGCGACCAGTTCATCGTCCTCGAATGGGCTCGCCTCGATCGGCTCCAATCGCACCAGTTGGCGAAGCGTGACGCTCGCAACGTCTTCATCATCGTCAGATCGGGTGGGACCGAACTCTTCGCCTTGCTCCTGACGCACCGTGATCGTGAGCAAGGTGAGCCCTTCATATTCCGTTCGCTGGGTCTCGGCCTCGATTGTCCACCTGACATACTCGAACGATTCATCAAACGCTTTGGAGGATTCCATCAGGACATCCGGATCGCCTTCGCGAAGATCGGCGAGATCGATCAACCCCGCTTCGAGTTGAGCAATCGCCGTGCGCGCAAGATCCAGGGCGCGTGCCGTTCGGATCCTTCGCTCCAGATCGTTGATCCCCTGACGCACGGCTCCCAAAGTGAACATCGCCGCCCCGGCGAAAATCGCAATCGACAACAGCACTTCAAAAAGCACGGCACCCCTTTTCATCGATCCGCCCCCCCCTGCGTCGCGTCGTCGGGTTCATTGGGCTCATCTTTCCCTTCCGGCTCATATGAATCATCGGATGGCCTGAATTCCGAATCCTTCCTGGAATCTGCATCACGATCGTCATCACGCGACGCACGCTCCAATTCGGATGATGATTCTGAAGTCAGATCCTCCGCTCGCTCGAACCGGGGCAACCCGGTAAATCGACTGACGCTCAACTTGCCGGACCTTCCATCGGCATCACGCAGCCAGATGGGTTCACTCATGATCGCACTGCCATCGGGCATGAAAATCGCGAGCCGAACCGTCTCGATCCCGATTGGAGAATCCGAGTCATCGTCAGATTGGGGGGGCATCGTGGACAATTTGAAGGCTCCCTTCACGATGCTTCGCGCCCAGCCATCGGGGATCGCCGTCGAATCGGAATCGACGCCTTCGTGATTTGACTCCATACTCTCACGGCTCGCAAAATCATCAGACATCACATCGGCCTCGAACTGCTGAGCGTCGAAGTACCGCGCTTCGATTCGTCCTGAATCGGGAGTGCAGATCACTTCGACGGCGCGACCAGAGACTTGCGCCTGGGCCCGGGCCAGCCTGAGTTGATGGGTGAGTCGATCGACGGTGGAGTCAAAGTCGCGCGCCGCCAGCGTGCGGGAAACGACCGGCATCGTCAACGCCGCCATCGCCAGGATCAGCGACAGGGCGATCAGCAGTTCGAGCAGCGAGAAGCCGCTTCTGCGCATCGCGAAACCCTTCCTCAGGAATCGCCCCCGGACATATCGCCGTCATCTCCACCCCCCGGGGTGAACTCCTCGAACTCTTCGGCGATCTCGCCTTCCTCGTCCATGAAGCGGTCGTGGTTGGTGATGTCGTCGTCGGTGTCCTCTTCCTTGTCGGGCCCGAGCGAGATGATGTCGTAGAAGGCCTCGCCCCGTATCTCACCCTCTTCACGGTAGATCCATTCGCTGCCCCAGCGATCCCGGGGCGACGGATTCTCCAAATAGGAACCCTTCCAGTTCGACGCCTCCTCCTCGTCCTCAAGGGCATCCCGGTTCCACAACGCCGCAAGCCCCTCCTCGTCGGTGGGGAAACGACCCATGTGCAGCTTGAACATGGACAGGGCGTTGTCGAACTGGTCGATCTGCGTCTGGGTGAGGTCGATGTCCGCCTGGTCCTTGGCGGGAAGCAGGTTCACCACGACGAGCCCCCCGATCGCGAGCAGGATCGCAATCACGATCAACAGTTCGATGAGGGTGAAGCCCCGACGGGCGACGTTGCGAACAGTTTTATCCAGCACGTCTGGCATCCTTCTCTAAATCCGAGGGCGCGGGACGAACGGAATTCGATCGTCCAAAGAGCAAAATAGTAGCATTTCCAAGCCCACGATACTGAGATTTTTCTCAGATCGCCGATCGCATCCTCATCATGGGCATGATCAGGGCCACAAATAGGAACATCACCACGAGCCCCAGGACCAGCAGAATTGCCGGCTCCATGAGCCTCACAAAGAGGTTGAGCATTCGATCAACGCGTTTGTCGATGGTCTCGGCGATGGTGATCAGCACCTCGGGCAGATTGTTGGCCGATTCGCCCACCATGATCATTTCAACCACCTCCTCGCCCATCATGCCACTCTCCAGCAGGGGCGTGGCCAGGGTTTCGCCTCGCTCCACCGCCTTGGCCGCCTTCTCGATGGCTTCAGCAAGCAGCACATTGCCAGCGGCCTCCTTGCTGATCTTCATCGCCGGGAGCATGGGAACGCCATTGCCCAAAAGCGTACCCAGGATGCGCGCGAATCTCGCCACGGCGATCGAGCGCAACAGAGGGCCAATCTGGGGAAGCTTGAGAATGAGCGATTCCCAAGCTCGAATGAACGTGGGTTGGCGCAAAAGCCACATCCAACCCGCCCCCAGACCGATCATGGCCATGAGCAAAAGGCCCCAATGCTGCATGAGAAGATCCGAACCCCCCAGGATCACTTTCGTGGGCCAGGGCAGTTCGATGCGACTGTAGAAGTCGCGAAACTGAGGCACGATGAAGAGCATGAATCCGACGATGACCAGGAGTCCCATGCCCACCAGGACCAATGGATAGATGAGGTTGCCGATGATCTTGCTGCGCATGTCGGCCTGCACTTCGATGAACGTGGCGAGCCGATGCAGGACTTCTTCGAGAAAGCCGCCCCTTTCCCCGGCGCGGATCATGGCGATTTCCATATCGGGAAAGACGCCATCGCGCGCGCGCATGGCCTCGGCCAGTCGCTCGCCTTCGGCCACGTCATCCGCCACCTTGCCCATGATGATCGCCAGCTTGGGATGGGCCTTGCTCCGTCCCAACACACGCAGGCCACGCAACAGAGGCACGCCAGCGCGGATCAGGTCGCCAATCTGGCGATACGCCTGGGAACGTTGACGCAAGGAGATCCGGGTCGGCCTCCAGGTGCGTTCGTTCACTTCCTTTAGCTGAACCGGGGACAAACGACGTGATTCCAGTTCGGCCAGCACGATCTGCCTCGACGGGCCGGCCAGCCGACCCGTCACCTTTTCACCCTCGTGATTGCGCGCGATGTAGGCAAATGTCGCCATGATTCTTGAATTGTACGAGCCATCTCAATGCCGCGCCTACCTGGTATGCAGAAACGAGCCGGTGAGGGTCTGGGTGATCTGGGAATCTTTGACAATCATCGCGCCAATCCCGGCCAGGCTCCAACGATACAGGTCACAGAGCCGATTCGTGTGTTCAATCGTGCTCAGTTGAATCCGTGCCGGCTCCAGCCGGGGCGTCGGAATCCAATGACCGGTCTACATCGTTGTCCAAACTCGATTCCCCCTTGGCCGGCAAGATCGATTGCAGATCCCAGAGCACAAGCTCGTGGTCGAAGCCACCTTTCATATTCCTTCCTGTCTTCAGACAGACGGCTCCCAGCCAACGATTGTCGGGAGAGATCCAGAAATGGGGAGCGGCAAGTCCGGGCGGTAGCGGCAACGATTTAATCGTTTTTTGAGCGTGAAAGTCAATCAGATGCACGTATTTATGGAAGCCACCGACAAGCAACGTCCCGTCTTCGCTCATCGAGAAATTTTCCATGGATACTCGACCGATGCTCCGGAAAGGACTGAATTCATGCGTCTCCTGGTTCAGAACATCGATCAGGAGGAGCTTCGTTCCGCGATTCGCAGCCACCACCAGGAAACGACCATCTGGCGTCAGAACCGCAGTGCTCCTCGAATCAGGATTTGGCAAAGGCTGATACTCGAGACAATCATCGTTCCCGAATTCATGTCGCTGCACGATGAACGTATCGGTGCGATACGCCTCCAGGAAATGAGGCTTCGAAAAGAATTGCGGCGTATCGCGAGACGTATCGACGAGAAAGGATCGGCTGATTGGCGCGTTTCTGCTTCCGGTCGCGACAAGATAGGCAGGCGTTTTGACCATCACCTCGCATTGATCGTTTTCCAAATCCCAAGCCGAAACGCCACAGGTGTCATGTTCATAATCCAACCACTGGACGTAGGCCATCGAGTCGTCGGGCGCGAAAGCGATGATTGACGGTTCGTCGTGAAAACCCATCGTCATGCCCGGCAACATCACCGATGATTTCACTTGACCATCCGAGATCCCGTATCGCGTCATCTCGTTCGGCTTGGGTCCGGACAAGAACAGCCATTGACCATCCCGCGAGATGCTGATATCCGAATAAACAAGACTTTGCCGCATCAACACGGTGCGAATCGTGAGGCCCCGCTCAAGATCGACTTCGATCACATGATCCGCATTCTTGATCCAAGGCCCGAGAAATCCGATCTTCCTGGCCTCGACGATCTCAACCAGCCCCGTGGAAGGCCAGAATGCATGCCGACTGACGGCTCCCTGCCGAGGCACGCCCAGCCCGAACATGGCCACCAACCCCAAACTGGTGACCAACCAGACCGGGCCGATGAGTGCGAGGCGTCGGCGAGCAGACTTTCCACGACGCAGGAGCTCGCAGTTGAGATCAATTCCGCATTCCGAACACTTTGTGTCCTTCGTCACGTCGAATCGCCCTCGCTTCCCATCGTCAATGCATTCGACATGCGAGGACAGGTCGTAGTTGCAACGACGGCAATAAGGCCGATCCCGCAGCTGTGGTCTTCTGCCAATCCGTATGAAAAAAGCAATCAACAACAGCGTTTCGAGGACCAGCACTCCCGTCAGCAACTCAGGCCAGTGATTCACCAAAACCGCCCAGACGTTGATCACTGGCTCGTGAAGATGGACGTATACGGAATTCCCGTTCGGATCGAACGCAATCGACCGGACATTCTGATACTCCAGATGATGCCTCCACCCGGTGGTTGTGGATTCGCCCGATCCCGATGACTGACCATACACGAGGGTCGCAAAGATCAATCCCACTAGGAGGGATCCGAAAAGAATTAACTTGCCGGATTGCCTTGACATGTCTGAAGCGTCTCCCTGGTGTCGATGATTCTACTCGACGCCGGGATGATGCATTCGATTTATTTTTCAGAACTCAATCCGGCTCGATCGAAGGGGTGAAGGAATTTCCGAGCAGTTCGCCGGCCCGGGCCCCGGTCACCAAGTCCGATTCACAGCCTGGGATGCCAAAGATCGCCAGGGGCTCGAAGCCTCGGCCCTCCAGCGCAACGGTGAGCAGGTCTTCGGCCGAGAACGTCAACCGGCCCATGCGATCCTGGAGATCGAAGCGAATCGGCCCGACGCCCTCGAATCCTCGATAGATAACCTCGGTGCAGACCAGTCTGTCCTCGGTGAAGAAATCGAAGTCGAAGTTGTACAGCTTGCCTTCGTGCTGCACGGCCCGATGAATTGCATGGGTCAGGTCGGCGCTGCCGATCGTGGGGCGAATGACCGTGAAGGCATCGACGGCCAGAGTATCGGAGAGATCCCGAAACAGAACCCCATCCTTCCTGGCTTCGAAGACTCGCTTGGTGCCTGCCCAGCGTTGCTTCAACTCATCGCTGATCTGCAGACCAAGCGTTTCCCGATCGGTTTCAAGCCCGACGTGGAGGGCCGCGTGTGGCCAGAAGCCGGGCAGAAACAGGTTCGTCAAGGCGTGGTAATGCCGGGTCACGAACACATCGCCCGGTTCGATCAGTTCCGCGACCTGGGCGATGATCCGATCGTCAACCCGATGATGGCCCCGCCCCCAGTATTTCACGTCGGCGACGAGGCGGCCGCCCGTCTCGAAGAGCGCGAACATCGCCTGATGCGCCGCCGAGGCGCGTCGGCGACGCCATGAATGCCATCGAAAGCGCAGCCGCGCCTTCATGTATCGTCTCACCCCGATGCGCAGGGCGTTCTCGGATTGTTCCAACCATAGCAGCGCCGGAGCGAGCTGAGGATCGCCGGCCAGAGTTTCGAGCTCGGACCGATTTGCGTCGGCAAAATGCATCGCTTCGTTGATGCGCCAGGCGTTGAAGGGGTGCGTCAACGATCGGTAGATCTGCGTGTATTGCTTGCGCGGGATCCGATACTTCACCGATCCTTCGTTGAGTTTGCGCTGGGTGATGGAGTGATTCGCCACGTCATCGACCAGATGCCGCGAGCCTTGCACCAGCAGGCACGTCGAGGCGTAGGCCAGCAGGAACGCGCGCACG
>JAPULD010000203.1 GCA_027295365.1 Planctomycetota bacterium | reverse complement strand
TGTTCAAGGCTTCCCTGCATGGTGGCGATGGCGCAGGACACCGCGACGACCAAGGCCGATGCCAGCGCCAAGGCGCCGATCATCAGGGCGGTTCGCCATTTCTTACCCGTCAGGCTGGAGCAAGCGAGTTGCCAACTCGCCGATATCGATCCCATCATGAATATCAATCGTTCGAAGGATTCGTCCATCTCGGAGAATAAAGGCTTTTTCGCAATGCATCGCCGCGACGGGCTCGTGGGTGACCATGATCACGGTCATGTCCTGTTGGTTCGCCAGATCATGCAGGAGTTTCCAGACCTGCTCGCTGGTCTCGGAATCAAGGTTGCCGGTCGGCTCGTCGGCGAAGAGGATTGAAGGCTCGAAGAGAATCGCCCGACCGATGGCGATGCGTTGTTGTTCGCCTCCCGAGAGTGCATCGGGACGATGATCGGCACGATCAGTCAACCCCAGCGACTCGAGCAGCTTCATCCCTTTTTCATACCTCTGTTTTCTGGGCATGCCATCAAGCAGAGCGGGTAACGTGACATTGTCCAATGCACTCATGGTTGAGATGAGGTTGTACTGCTGGAAGACAATGCCAATCTGATGACGACGAAACTGGGTGAGTTGTGTTTCGTTGAGCGTATCGATACGAACGCCATCCAATTCGATCGAACCGGCATCGGGGCGATCCAAGGCGGCCAACAGGTGCAACAAGGTGCTCTTGCCACTTCCGGATGGACCCATGATGGCATAAAAACCCGGGTCGATGATTTCCAGGTCGATCCCCTTGAGCGCAGGAACGACCCGTTTGCCAAGATGATAGTTCTTGGTGACTCCCTTGAGTCGAATCGCTCCATTGGGTTGGGTTGAGTTGTCACTCACGACATCAGACTCGTCATCACACCGGGTACTTGTCTTGGTAGGTGTCCGCGTCCATCAACGTCTCGGATGGCGAAACGTCGGCGGTTCGGATCTTTGACAGCCAGCCTTCGCCGAACGGGTCGGTATTGACCTTGCCCGGCTCGTCGGTCAGCGCATCGTTGACTTCGATGACCTCGCCACCGAAGGGACAAAAGACATCGGCGGTGGTCTTCACCGACTCAACCTCGCCTGCGTTGTCCCCGGGTTCGATGGATTCGCCCACGCCTTTCATCTCGACGTATGTGATATCCGTCAATTCGTTGGCTGCATATTGCGAGATGCCGATCGTGACGATGTCGCCTTCCACATGAAACCATTCGTGGGAGTCGGTAAATCGGCAATCGCTCATATCGGGCATGGTCTTGGTTCTCCAGGTGATACCGTCGAGGTGCTTGGTCGCGAAGAGGATGGACGGGACATGATAATCATCCGAACTCGTCCGGCAAGATGCCCTGAAGAGGTCGAGAATGCGGATCGTTTGTGGATTACTCAATCCCTGGCGGGAGAATGGAACTTCCACTTAGACAACGACTTGAAAGCTCAAACCTGTCAAGCTGGGTAAATGAATCGGCGTTTTTGATTGCAAAATCAAGGATCTTGGATATCATCACAGTAGATCGAGTGATCCAAGGACTCGATCTACGCAATGATCTTTCTCCCCTCCGGAAAACGTCGGCCCCTGTGGACCGGCGTTTTCTCCTTGAGCATCTTTCTCTGATCCGACCTCTGGTCGCGAAGCTCGTATCAAGCCGCCTTGTTTGTGACAGGCTTGCTCGGAAACGCCCAGTGGCTAAACTCGTGACGATGCGCCGTTCCCCATTTTTTCTGTCATGAGCATTATTCTTACGTTAGCAACTGGATCACTTGCCCGGCAATTCGCGGCGAACGGAAACGAGGAGATGACACTCCTTGATATTCCCGACTACGCGAACCGTCATCTGAAGCTGCGCGGTGTGAATGTTCCCGCTTCCATGTTGTCCGGCTGGAGCTTGGAAGATCTTGACCAACTCCGAGATCGCGCCGACAAGGCAACCTGCCCTTGCCTGGTGCTCGTCGAGGATACGGGTCTCAAATTGGGAGCTCCAGAACCACTTGCTTCGGAAGCCGCGACGCGTGTACGACGGCTGGCCACCGCGGCGAATCGCCTGGGGTGCAACGCCATCTCCCTGTGCTTTGATGCCCCGAACACGGACGAAGCCTTTGATAATGTTTCCACGCAACTCAAGGCGTTGATGCCTTCACTGGAGCGGCTTGAACTGAACGTCTTGATCGCTCCCTACAAGGGGCTGACCACGTCACCCGATCGCCTGACCGATCTCATCAAACGCGTCGGGGGATTCAGAATTGGGTCGATGCCAAATTTCGGGCACGCCGCCGAGTCCGGCAACACTGTTGAAACACTGCGCAAGCTGGCGCCGTACGCCGGGGCGATCCACGCCACGGTGCTGGGTTTCACGAAGAAAGGCCAGCACAAGGGATTTGACCTGTCCGAATGCGTGAAGGCGATTCGAAGCGTGGGATTCCTCAACACCCTGGCCATCGACTTCATTGGCGAAGGCGATCCCGTTGAGAACATCGAGATGGCCCGAGTGCAACTCGAAGCCGCGCTCGAAGAAGAGAACTGAGTCAAGGGTCTGGATACAGCCAGGAGCAGGCATCGTGGCAAACGCCTCGGGCAAACCGATCATCATCACCATTGATGGCCCGGCCGGGACAGGCAAGTCCAGCGTCGCCCATCGACTGGCCGAGCGATTGGGACTTGAGTTTCTCGATACCGGGGCGATGTATCGCAGCGCCGCCATCATCGCACTGGACGAGGAAATCCCGCCAACCGACGGCGAATCACTGGCCAAGGCCCTGGGAAAGGTCACGCTTCGTTTTGATTGGGAGACCGATCCGCCCAGGATGTATATCGATGATCGCTGCGTCTCCAGGCGAATCCGGGACCTGGACGTCAACGAGATCGTGTCGCAGATCGCGGCTCAGGCCTCGGTGCGAGAAATGCTGGTCACCCAACAACGCGCCATCGCGCGACGACATCCACGACTGGTCACGGAAGGCCGGGACCAGGGGTCGGTGGTATTTCCCGATGCGACGGTGCAGTTCTATCTGGATGCCAGCGTTGAGGTGCGCGCCCAGCGCCGGATCGACCAGCTCAAGAGAGCCGGGAAGGTATTCGATGAACAACTGGTCAAGCTCGACATCGAGGCGCGGGATCATCACGATTCCAACCGAGATCTGGCCCCGTTGATCAAACCTGATAGCGCGATCGTGGTCGATACGTCGGACCAGGGCTTGATGGAAGTTGTCGATGAATTGACCAGGCTCGTTCAGCAGCAAGTGCCGGATTTGGTGCTTGACGCATGATGCCCTTTGACCATGAGAAACGGATTCCGGGTCGGGGGATGTGGAAGGTCTTCTTCTGGTGGACCGTATGTCCCGTGGCAGTGTGGCTGTATCTCAAGATCTGCTACCGACTCAAGACATTGGGGGCGCATCGCATACCGGCTGATGGGGCGGCGATCTACATCTCGAACCACCAGTCGTTTCTCGACCCCATGGCCCTCGGGATTCTCGTCTACAAACGCCCCTTCTTCCCGATGGTCCGGATGTCCCTGTACGACTCCAGGTTTGGTCACTGGTTCATGACCGGCATGGAGGCCATCCCGATGGATCGCTCCAAGGGCGAGATGGGGCCCATAAAGGAAGCCCTGAATCGGTTGAAGAAGGGACATAGGATGATCATCTTTCCCGAGGGGACTCGTGCCCGAGACGGCGCCATGAAACCCTTCAAACGAGGCATGATGCTGCTGATCAAACGGGCCAAAGTCCCGGTGATCCCGCTGGCCATCGATGGTGCGTTTGACGCGTGGTCGCCAGCCATGAAATATCCCCGGCTTCGGGGCCGCGTCATGTGCATCGCGGGTGAACCCATCGACTACGAGGACTTGATCAAGGATGGCCCCGATGCGGCGATCGAACGGATCAAGCGGGAGATCGAACTTCTGAGGTTGGAAGTGAGAGCGAAGATTCGCAAGGCGAGCAAGGGGCGATTGCCCGCTCCCGGGCCGGGGGATGTTCCCTATTGGGAGCGCGATGATCAGCTCGATGAAGAGGGTGAAGACGAATCCGAAGCATGATCATCCGGATGAGGCTTGGGCGTCTTAATTCCCGAACTGATACGCCGATGCGGATTGACCAAACAGATCCATGAATCCCAGCATCTTCCACGCGGCCCAGACCAACAGGAGGATGAAGGCGATCCGGACGTAGCGGATCTTCATTGAATGCGTCAGTTTCGCCCCGAGCCATCCACCCACCATGGCGGTCGGGATGAAACACGCCGCAATGATAACGCTCTCCTGCCAGCGCAGGACCTCGTCGCCGATCGTGGTGATGTCGGCCAGCACCAGGTTCTTGCGGATCGCGCCGACCACGGCCGTCAGAACCATGATCGCCGCGCTCGTGGCGATGCTCTGTCTCAAGGGCAAGCGGCAGACTCGCTGCAGGAGCGGAACCGTGATGACCCCTCCCCCGATGCCCAGCAAACCCGCACTGAATCCGGTGCAAATACCCACAAAGCCGCATGACCACCACTTGATCACGTGTTCGTGGGGCTCGGGTTCGCCTCCTTTGCTGAAGAGCTGCTTGATGTTCATGAAAATCACGTACAGCAGAAACGCCCCGAAGAAGCGTTGCAGGATCTCCCCATCAAAGACGTTGCTCAACTCGACCCCGATGACGATGAACACCACACCCCCGGGCATGGCCCGCCAGACCACATCCCAACGAACCGCCTTCTCCCGATGATGTTGGATCATGGATGGGATGGCGACGAAGATGTTGACGATCATGGCCGCGGCTTGAGAGAGATGCTGGTTGTGTCGGAAGATCAGCGTCAGCACCGGAATCATGATGATTGAGCCGCCAATGCCCAGCAGACCCCCCAGAACCCCGACGATCAGGCCAACAAAGATAAAGCTGACCAACTCGGCGGTGGTGATGAAGTCTGATCCGGCATTTGATACCAAGGAGGCGATCACGTGGCCAGTGTAGGGAAAGGCACACTGGACTGGGGGGAATTCGTCGTGTGCTCAAGGAGGACTCGGGAAAAAATCAGGGAACTCGAATCGAGACGAACATAAAACCCAGTATTCCCCCTTGTTTCCAGCAGAAATGGCGATGGTGTGGAGGACCTGTCGGATGTGGACAAATCGTGAACCAATGATCTCGATGTTGAGTCCGCCCGCCCGCATCAATCTTCAGCCTCATGAGAATCGAGCGTTGCGTGGTCCGGCGTCAA